>JAFZNL010000380.1 GCA_017550925.1 Lachnospiraceae bacterium
ACACGATCAGAGCATTCATCGCAATGTTTGACCAGGAAGTGGCAGAGGATATCATGAAGAGCTGGTCCTGATCTTCAAAACTGTATTACAGAAAAGGGCGTGTGAAAAAACGAGAGTTTTTTCATGCGCCTTTTCTTCTTTTTGGGGAAATACGGCCACCTCTATGAAAAAAGGGTATAAATCCCCTTACCCCATAAGATAACAATATCGATATCTTATGCAGCTGTCATTGTTCTCATCTGCTTGTTGTAGAATTTATAGAGATTCTGTCCGATAGAAACAAGGAAAATCTCGAGCCGGACGGATTTGATGCCTCTGCGCACGATCCGTTTGTACCAGCGGTCATTTTTCATGATCCCAAAAGTGCCCTCTGCCTGTATGGAGCGGTTCATCCTGAGAAGTGCCCCATGGATGCTCTCCAGGTTGTTTATAACCTCCTGATGCATGGCGGTAAGCTCTCGATTGATCCGTACAGTACGGTTCTGATCGCTTTTCTTGCACCTTTCCGCATAGGGGCATCCGGAGCAGTCCTCGCACCGGTAAACTTCCTCCTGCCTGCCATAGGCATTTCCCTTCACATACTGGCGGTACGCCAGATGAAATGCTCTTCCATTGGGGCACCGCATGACCCCGTCAGAACCGATCGGGAAGTTTACAGCCCGGAACGGGTCCTCATGGTACTTCCGGTTGGTTGTTTCCATCTTGAACATGGGGAATTTCATATACTTTTCCATACCATTCTGTTCACAGAAGATGTAATTGTTGTAAGATCCATATCCCGCATCTGCGACCGGGTACTTCGGATAGAAGCCGTAGGTCTCCCGGAACCTGTTCATGAGCGGGATAAAACAGTCCGAGTCCGACCGGTACTGATTCACGTCAACCACGGCGATATATTCATCCGCAACCCCGATCTGGACATTATACGCAGGAAGCAGCTGGTCATTTCCCATATAATCTGTCTTGATCCGCATAAAAGTCGCGGAATGGTCGGTTTTTGAGTAGCTGTTACGTCCTTCCCCGCAGATATGGATTTTTTCCACGTATTCCTCCAGCTTTTCTGCATACTCCACGAGTTTCTCATAGTGGCGCTGTTGGAGCGTCTTGTGATGCCCCCTGCCATGCTGGAACTGTGCTTCGTCCAGCTGCCATACTTCTGCATATCTCTCTGCGGTTTCCCGGAGATACTCCGGCGCATACTCCGTATTGATACAGAGTTTCATTCCAGTATATGACAGTTCTTCATTGATGGCCTGGAATAGTGCAGTGATCCTGCCGAACAGACGGTACCTGGATCTTTCGGTTGCTTTTTTCCATACCCACGTATATTTGTTTGCATCCGCTTCAAACTTGGATCCGTCAATGTACAGGTGCTGAAGGTCAACGTGTTCTGTTTCAAAGATCTTCCGGTTGATGTCGTTGAATATCTCTTCAATGGAATCCCCGAGCACTTCATTAATGAAGTAGCCGAAGGTGCGGTAGGATGGAACCTGATGTTCCATAAGATACATGAAACGGAGGTTTACTTTGCATTGATCCTCCAGCTCCCGTAACGAGATGTAGCCATTCGTCATGAATCCGAACAACACTGTTTTCAGCATACTGACCGGGTCATACCTGAATCTGCCCGTATAGTGTTTCGGGATATTTTTCAGATATTTCTCCAGTTCGATCCCTCCCATGAATCGCTCAAATGTCAGTACCGGATCACAGATGTCCAGATAATCCTGAATAAACATTGGCAAAACTGCCTGTTTGGGTTTAAAATGAAACTTGTTATTATTATTCATCGTAAGTTTAATTTTAACACAAAAGAAGGATCTTGGGCACAGTCAAGCCCTCGATCCTTCTTTGTTTTTAGGCTATGCTTTTTTCACAGCCCCTTTTTTGAACCTATTCCCGCGAGCTACTCTGCCCCTGCAGGACAGTGTCACACGAGAATCATTATACAGGTGACCAACCACTCCAGAAGCAGGACCGTCATCGGAAATCACCGGTCAGCTGCTGTATCGGATCCGGGATTCTTCATATGCGATAACAGACAACCGGGGATCGGCTTTGAATGATTTGCCCAGAAAGACTCCGGGGGCATACCGATCCAGAAACTCCCGCAAATATGCATGCATCTCTTCCTCTGTCATACCCGGCCGGAGCTGGGCTTCCACCTCGATCCCCAACCGACCCTGATAGATGCGGCTTAATTCTTCTTTGTCGTTCATTTCCTGTCCGTCCCACAGATCCGCTCCGGCTTCCACGATCAGCGGAACCAGCGGATCGATCTTTCCGCAGCTATGAAATTCAAAGATGATCCCTGCCGCATGTGCGGCATCGATCACTTTTTTCAGGTAAGGAAAGATCATTTCCTGCACCGTTTCATAGGAAAACATAGGGGCCCTCTGAGATCCCCAGTCATCATGAAACCACAGAATATCAAGATCAAAATACTGTTTCATGCGGCCGATCACATCGATATAGAAATCTGCCAGCTTATCAAACAGTTCCTTCACGTCATCCTGCTGATCCTCATCCACCAGGGCGATCAAAGCTCCTTCCATATCCATAAAAGAAACCAGCCGTTCAAAAA
>JAFZNL010000381.1 GCA_017550925.1 Lachnospiraceae bacterium
CCATCATCAGAGGGAAGCTTTTTGTGGGGGCAGGGATTTGGGAAATTACAGAGAGATTCGCGAGGGGAACGGAGTTTTGACAACCATGGAAAAACAGACGAAACAGAATAACCAGGGTATCCGCATCGGTATCGATATCGGATCTACCACTACCAAGATCGTGGTGATCGATGCCGGCAAGTTACTCTTCCAAAAGTATATCAGGCACTTCGCAAGGCAGCGGGAGAGCATGATCACCCTGTTGAAAGAGGCAAAGGATCTGCTGGGCAAAAAGAAGGTCCGGATCTGCCTCACAGGTTCCGGTTCCAGGATGCTGGCGGAAAAGGCGGGACTTCCTTTTACCCAGGAGGTTGTGGCCAATTCCCTGAGTCTGAAACAGGTCTACAAAAAAGTGGGCACTGCCATTGAACTGGGCGGCCAGGATGCCAAGATCATCTTCTTTAGGGAAGGTGACGACGGCGAGCCCCAGGTCTTTGACATGCGGATGAACGGCAGTTGTGCAGGCGGTACCGGCGCCTTTATCGATGAGGTGGCAACTGTGCTTTCCGTCAGTCCCACCGAACTGGCTGACATGGCCGAGCAGGGCAGCAGCGTTTATGATATTTCCGGCCGCTGCGGCGTATTTGCCAAAACGGATATCCAGGCACTTTTGAATCAGGGCGTGAAAAAGGAAGACATCGCGCTTTCGTCCTATCACGCCATTGCGAAACAGACCATAGGCGGACTGTCTCAGGGGCTTACCATCGAATCACCGGTGGCCTTTGAAGGCGGTCCTTTGCATTTTCACAGACGCCTTGTTGATGTATTTGCCCAGCGTCTTTCTCTGAAAAAAGAAGACATTTTAGTTCCGCAGGATCCGGAGCTGATGGTGGCAAAGGGCGCAGCGCTGAGCATCGAAAGCCTGCATAAAGACGCAGGTGAGCAGGATTTATCATCATTGATCAAGCAGATGGAAAGCCTTTCCGATGAGGGCGATGGCATTCTGACCGGACAGCTTTATTTTGAAACTCCCGATGAGAAAACAGCCTTTGAAAAGCGTCATCCGAAGAGGGAGGTGCCTTCCTATCAGCCGAAAAAAGGCGAGAGGGTCAGGGCATACCTTGGCATCGATTCCGGCAGTACCACCACCAAACTGGTACTTTTGGATGAAAAAGAGCAGATCCTGGATTCCTTCTATGCTTCCAATGAGGGAAGTCCATTGGATATTGCAAAAAAAGCCCTGCTGGACCTGTATGAAAAATATGAAAAGGCAGGCGCAAAGTTAGAGATCATCTCCGCATCATCCACAGGCTACGGCGAGTTTTTATTCCATAAGGCTTTCCGTACCGAGACCCATATCGTGGAGACCGTGGCCCATGCAACGGCGTCGGCCACCTTTGCGGATAACCCCACCTTTATTCTGGATATCGGCGGACAGGATATGAAGGCCATCTGGCTGAAAGACGGCATCATCACCAATATTGTGGTAAACGAAGCCTGTTCCTCCGGCTGCGGTTCCTTTTTGGAGAATTTCGCAAAGACCTTGCACATCCCCACCGGCGAGATCGCAACAAACGCCTTCGCATCGGAAAACCCGGCAGTGCTGGGCAGCCGCTGCACAGTATTTATGAACAGCTCCATCATCACAGAGCAGCGCAGCGGAAAACAGCCCCCTGACATTATGGCAGGGTTATGCCGTTCCATCATTGAAAATGTCTTTACCAAGGTGATCCGGGTTCCCAATATCGATTCCCTTGGTGAGCGGATCGTGGTCCAGGGCGGTACCTTCCAAAACGACGCGGTACTGCGGGCCATGGAACAGTACGTGGAAAAAGAAGTTTTCCGTGCTCCCTATCCGGGACTGATGGGTGCTATCGGCGCAGCCCTGATCGCAAAGGAGTATGCCCTGTCCCCGGAATACAAACAGACCTTCCTAAGCCATGAGGAGCTGGAGGCCTTTACCTACGAGCAGAAAGCTAATTCCCCCTGTCCGTATTGCACCAACCATTGCAACCGGACCATTTTAACCTTCTCCACGGGGGAGAGTCTTGTGACCAATAACCGCTGCGAGCGGGGTGAGGTGTTAGGCGATCCGAAGGATGCGGCCACCATTGAGAAATTAAAGGCGGTGACCGGACGCAGGAAACCGGCCAACCTTTATGAAGTACGAAGGAAGCTGTTATATAAAGACTATGATGTCAAAGTGCTCTGTGAAGACAGAAAGACCATGATCGGCATCCCCAGAGTGCTGAATTTCTGGGAGGGCGCGCCTTTCTGGACCACCTTC
>JAFZNL010000382.1 GCA_017550925.1 Lachnospiraceae bacterium
ATCTCTCACGGCGTTGGCAAAGACGTTATCGTAATGGGCTTTGACTGCAACAAGTGGGCACTTGAAGAGCTCCTGAACCAGAACTGGAACTATGACGGACAGTGCAACCCGTTCCAGTCTTCCTACATCGACGATGTAATCAAGACTCTTGAGAGTGGTAAGACTCCTGCAGAGAAGACCATCATCATGGATGAGAAGGGCTTCGACGCTAAGACCATCACCAAGGAAGATGTTGACAAATACGGTATCTAATCACTACACATAAGAATCCTTAAGAACCGATACAAAGAAGTAAATAGCGCAAGCAGAAAGCGTGGCGTGGCTGAAAAAGTGCTGCGTCGCGCTTTCTCACTGTAAAAATGTCAGGAGGAAGAACATGGGAAATCAGGCTTTGCTGAGCCTTAAGGGAATATACAAAGGATTCCCGGGCGTAAAGGCCCTGCAGAATGTGGATTTTCAGCTGCAAAGCGGAGAGATCCATGCACTGATGGGAGAAAACGGGGCCGGAAAATCGACTCTGATCAAGGTTTTGACCGGTGTTTATACAAAAGATGAAGGGGAGATTTTTCTGGAAGGTCAGGAAGTATCGATCCGCTCCCCGCAAGATGCGCAGCATTTAGGGATCAGCACGGTGTACCAGGAGATCACCCTCTGTCCCAATCTGTCCGTGGCTGAGAATATGTACATCGGCCGTTCGGATGATATGCTGCAGAACTGGAAAAAAATGAACGAGGGCGCAACGAAGATGCTGGAGTCTTTGGATATTCCGGCGAAAGCGACCCAGCAGCTGGGAAGCTGCTCCATCGCAGTACAGCAGATGGTAGCCATCGCAAGAGCGGTGGACATGGACTGTAAGGTTTTGATCCTCGACGAGCCTACTTCATCCCTTGATGATCAGGAAGTACAAAAACTCTTCAAGCTGATGAAGGAACTTCGGGGCCGCGGCGTTGGTATCATTTTCGTAACGCACTTCCTCGACCAGGTATATGAGGTCTGCGACAAGATCACGGTACTTCGCGACGGTAAATTGGTAGGCGAATATGAGATCAAGGAACTGCCCAGGCTTCAGCTGGTTTCCAAGATGCTCGGTAAGGAACTGGATGACCTGTCCGATATCAAATCTTCGGATGCTTCCGGGGAAACCGCCAAGCAGGGCGAGGTCCTCTTTGAAGCGGAAGGCCTTTCTTCTACAGAAGGCATCAAGCCCTTTGATTTTTATATCAGAAAAGGCGAGGTCAACGGGTTTACCGGTCTTCTCGGTTCCGGACGAAGCGAATGTGTCCGCGCCATCTTCGGTGCAGACCGCGTGGTATCCGGCAGCATGAAGAAAAACGGCAAGACCATCAAGATCAACAAGCCCATCGACGCCATGAAGAACGGCATCGGTTACCTGCCTGAGGACCGAAAGATTGATGGTATCATCGGAGATCTTTCCGTTCGAGAGAATATCATCCTTGCACTGCAGGTTATGAAGGGATTTTTCAAGCCCTTTACAAAAGCCCAGGCGAATGCTTTTGCGGATGAATATATCAAGACCCTGAGCATCAAAACGGCTTCCGCGGACACGCCGATCAAATCCCTGTCCGGCGGCAACCAGCAGAAATGTATCCTGGCAAGATGGCTTCTGACCCATCCGGATTACCTGATCCTGGATGAGCCCACCAGAGGTATCGATGTCGGAACCAAGGTAGATATCCAGAAGCTCGTTTTGAAACTGGCATCGGAAGGCATGAGCGTGACCTTCATCTCTTCCGAAACAGATGAGATGCTCAGAACCTGCTCCCGCATGATCGTTATGAGAGACCGCAAGGTGGTCGGAGAACTGACGGGAGAGGACCTGACACAGAATAAGATTATGAGTACGATCGCGGGAGGTGAGGCAAAATCATGAGTGCAGAAAAAGCAAATGTAAAAAAGAATAAGGCATTTACCATGTCTTCTCTGATGCGCAATCAGATTTTCATCCCCATCGCAGCGCTTCTGTTGCTCCTGCTTTTTAACCTGATCGCTGATCCGGGATTTTTCAAGATCACACTGGGTTATAACAGCGCAGGGAATCCGGTCCTTTCCGGCTATTTGATGACAGTGCTGGATAACGGCTCCGAGCTGGCCATCCTTGCCATCGGCATGACGCTGGTAACGGCAGCTTCCGGCGGACAGGATATCAGCGTGGGCGCAGCCATTGCTATTGCAGGAAGTACCCTTCTTCGTGCTCTCTGCGGTACCAACACAAGACCTGAGGTGCTGAGAATGCCCGTTATCTGCGCATTCCTGATCAGCTGTCTTGTTGCTATGGCATTCGGCGCTTTCAACGGCTTACTAGTTTCCATTTTCAAGATCCAGCCCATGATCGCGACCCTGATCCTGTATACGGCAGGACGCTCCATTGCAGCCTGGATCAACAATAACGAGCTTCCCATCATTTCCGATCCGAAGTTCGCATACTATGGCGGTTTCATTCCCGGCATTCCGATCCCGACGCCCTTCTTCATCATGGCAGCCTGTGTGATCGTAACCATGCTGGTCCTGAAATTTACAAACCTCGGCCTGTACACCCAGGCAGTCGGTATTAACGAAAGTTCCTCCAGACTGAACGGTCTGAATCCAGTCTTCATCAAATGGCTGACATTCGTGATCTTAGGTCTTTGCGTAGCAGTTGCAGCGCTGATCAAGGTAAGCCGTCTTTCCTCTATCAACTACTCGGTTATCGCAAAAGATATCGAGATGGACGCCATCCTTGCAGTTGCTCTTGGCGGTAACGCACTTTCCGGTGGTAAGTTCAACATGGTAGCTTCCATCATCGGCGCCTTCGTTATCCAGCTGCTGACAACAACACTTTTCAAATTCAACGTGCCTTCCGATGCGCTTCCCGCATACAAGGCCATCGTCGTTATCATGCTGGTTGTATTCTCTGCTCCCATTGTCAGAAGCAAACTTGCGGAGATCAGCAAAAAAATGAAAAACCCGACAGTGAAGGAGGTGGCATAAATGGAAAAGGTATCTACGAAGCTGAAAAACATGACCGATACCAATCTGCTGCTGACTATCACCATCGTAGTTTTCATACTGATGTACATCGGAGCAGTACTGTTTCAGGGAAAAGGCTTTACCAAGCCCCAGGCATTCTTTAATATTTTGAACAACAATGCAGCACTCATCATCCTTTCCTGCGGTATGAGTATCGTAATGATCACCGGCGGTATCGATATTTCCGTCGGCGGCGTGACAGCCCTGGTAAGTATGTGCTGTGCAGTTTATCTGGATTATCATAACGGCAACGTGGCAGTTTCCATGCTGATCGCACTTTTGATCGGTCTTGCATACGGACTGGTACAGGGCTTTTTGGTAGCCTATCTGGATATCCAGCCATTCATCGTATCTTTGGCGGGTATGTTCTTCGCCCGAGGCATGACCACCATCGTTAACACCAATCCTTTCAATGTAGAGAACGCAGATTTCGTTGCACTGAAGGAAACCCGTATCATCATCCCCGGCATGGGTTCAGTCAATAAGCTCGGTAAATATGTGGATGCTTACGTGGAGATCGGTGTTGTGATCGCACTCATCGTTGTTATCGCAATGTTCATCCTGCTTCGCTGGACGAAACTGGGCCGCAGCTTCTATGCAGTGGGTGGTAACAAACAGAGCGCATTGATGCTCGGTATCAACGTAAAAAGGACCAAGTTCTTATCCCACATGATCTGCTCCACACTGGCAGGCATCGGCGGATATGTATATTTCCTCCATGTAGGATCCGGCGCAGCAACCCATGCACAGGGCGCCGAAATGAACGCCATTGCATCCTCCATCATCGGCGGAACCATGCTGACAGGCGGTGTGGGAAATATCATCGGAACCTTCTTCGGCGTTCTTTCCTTAAGTACCATCAAAGATATCGTATCCTCCGCCGGACTTGACCAGGCATGGTGGACCGGTATCACTATCGCAGCAATGCTGTGTATCTTCCTCGTGATCCAGTCAGTGGTTATGGCAAGGAAGAAGAGAGCGATCAGGAAGTAGAAAAGAAATACCATAATGGATTCTGGAACAGATTCCTGTCTGGAAACTTATGAGAAAAACAAATCAGGGATTCGTGATAAACCCCTTAGCGGGGTACATAAAAAATGAGCAGCCCTCCCCCTTTGGGGGAGGGTGTCATATCGAAAAATGATTGTATCAATAAGATTATAGTTGTCATGTATTGCAGAGTAGGGTAAACTTGAATAGGGGTAGCAAATAAATATACAACTGCAAAAATCCAAATACTCCGGGGGGGACGCATATGAAGAAACAAAAAGCGAACAAAGGTCGGATCCGTACCGGCGGCATGAGCATGTTTTTGATGCTGATCCTGCTCTCTATTCTGCCGCTTGTTATCTCCATTACCATCATCAGTGTATCTTCTTCCCGTATCGTATCGGGAAAACTCGAAAGCAGTACCAAGGATGCACTGTCCATTGTGGCAGGAAACCTGGCAAGCTACTGCAATCAGAATCATATCACAGCCATGAATGCCAGCGATTATTATGATTTCATCGATTCCCTTCAGGATCGCGGCATCGAAATGGCGATCATCGCAGCGGATATGCCCTGCGCAACTTCCATTAAGAATGAAAACGGGTATCGCGTCAGAGAGATCGAGCTGAGCGAAAATCCCGAAGATATACAGAACGGATATTATAACGATAACCTTGTGATCGATGAAAAAGTCTATTGCGGTTACTATGTGCCCATCGTTACGGATGGGGAAGTCGTGGCTATGGCTTTTGCGGGCCAGCTCAAAGATGATATCGCCAATGCGGCAAACGGACTGACGGGATTTTTCATCGTCATGGCAGCGGTGCTGATCGCGCTTTCTGCCCTGATCGCCCTGCTTGTCAGCCGCAGCCTTGCAGGCTCCTTTGGCACCCTGGATAAAAACATCAACATCCTGGCATCCGGTGACCTGGGAAAACGCAGCAGCAAAAAAACGCCTATCCGTGAGATGAACAACCTGATGCAATCAACGGATACCATGCAGCAGTCCCTGTCCGATACCATCGGAAACGTGAAAAACCTGTCCCAGGAGCTGGTGGGCGGCATCCAGTTTGTCACCCAGCACAGTAATGAAAGCGCTTCGAACGCCAGACAGATCACTTCTTCCATGGAATCCGTTGCCCGTTCAACGGCCCAGATGGATAACAGCGTACAGAGCATCAGCTCCCAGATGGATGAGATCGAACGCTGCGTAATAGATATCGCACAGAGCGTAGACCGGTTCCAGGAACATTCTGAAGAGCTGCTGAGCACCAACGAAGAAGCAACGGGCAGCATGCAGGTGATCATGGAAAACAGCCTGCAATCTGTCGAGGCAGTCCGGAACATTTCGGAGCAGATCGACAATACCAACGCATCCATTTCCGAGATCCATAAAGCAGTGGAACTGATCCTTTCCATTTCGGAGCAGACCAACCTGCTGTCATTGAATGCTTCCATCGAAGCAGCCAGAGCGGGTGAAGCAGGCAGAGGTTTTGCAGTTGTGGCAGAAGAGATCCGCAACCTTTCCACCCAGAGTGCCAACGGCGCGGATATGATCAAAAACCTGGCGGAAACCATAGCTGAGGAGTCCGGCAAATCCGTAAAAATGACCGAACACCTCAGGACCCAGATCCAGAAAGAACAGCAGGTGATCTCCGAGACACAGGACAGATTCGAAGAGCAGAGCCAGAAGATCCAGACCTCTGTTGACGATATCCGTGGCATCTCCGGTCAGATCGACGTCCTCGAGCAGCGTAAAAACAGCATTGCCGACAACATCCAGACCCTTGGAGACATCAGTAGAGTCAATGCCGAAAACGGTGATGAAGTCAACAGCCACATCCTGCAGATCATCGATAAAGTACAGGTGGTTAACGACCAGTGCGAGAACATGAATGCCATGGCAGCCCGCCTGCAGGATAGTGTGGCATATTTCCATGAGTAAGATATCAGTAATGAAAATAAACAGTAAACAAATAACGAATATTCTAATTGCGATTCTGTGCATAGTCTTCCTGACTGCCTGCGGAACCCCAGGCTCCTCAGAGACCAGCCAGGACTCATCTTCGGCAGATGGCGCGACCTCAGATGCCTCCGACCAGGACCTGATCGTCGTAGGTTTTTCCCAGGTGGGCGCAGAATCTGATTGGAGAAAAGAAAACACCCAGTCCATGATCAAAGCCTTTTCTGCGGAGCGCGGCTATGATTTGATTTTGGAGGATGCGCAGCAAAAACAGTCGAACCAGATCACGGCGATCCGCACCTTTATCCAAAGAGATGTGGACTATATCGTGCTGGCACCGGTAACGGAGGAAGGCTGGGATACCGTTCTCGGCGAAGCAAAGGACGCCGGCATCCCGGTAATTATCGTAGACCGTAAGGTGGCAACCGAAGACGAAGACCTCTTTACCTGCTGGATCGGTTCGGATTTCGAACTGGAAGGGAAAAAAGTCTGCACCTGGCTTACCGATTTTTGCACCAAAAAAGGAATCGCCCCGGACTCTCTGAACATCGTGGATATCCAGGGAACCATCGGTTCTTCTGCACAGATCGGCAGAACTAAGGGATTGGTGGACGCTGCGGCTAAGAACGGCTGGAACATCGCAGGCATGGCGTCCGGTGAATACACCCAGGCTAAGGGCAGGGAGGTCACAGCCGGATTCCTCGGCCGGTTTCCTGAGATAAATGTGGTATATTGCGAAAACGACAACGAAGCCTTCGGTGCCATTGAAGCCATTGAAGCGGCAGGAAAAAAAGCCGGCAGCGATATTGCAAAGGGTGAGATCATGGTGCTTTCCTTTGATGGCGTCAGCCAGGAAGCCATCGAAGATGCCCGGGAAGGCAAGATCTCCTGCATCGGGGAATGTAATCCGCTTCACGGACCGAGAGTGGAAAAGATCATTAAGAATCTGCGGCAGGGTGTTCAGCCTGATAAATATATCTATGTGGAAGAGGAAGTGTTCAGTGCCGATCAATCCATTACAGCAGTTGAAGTGGAAGGCAACGGATATCCGGTGACCATCATCGGACAGTAAATCATGCAAGTTACAAAAATAACTGTAGATTTTCGATAAAGGTAGTTCCACAGGACTTTTTCATAAAAATACGAAAATACAGGAGGTTAGCATGGCAACAGCAAAAGAGATCATTGAAAGCGGCAAGGCGGTAATGGGTTTGGAGCTTGGCTCCACCAGGATCAAAGCAGTACTCATCGGTGAGGATAAAAATCCCATCGCATCCGGCTCCCATGAGTGGGAAAACCGTTATGAGAACGGCATCTGGACCTATCATCTGGCAGATATCCATGAAGGCGTACAGAAATGCTTTGCGGATCTGCAGAAAAATGTAACCCAGGAATTCGGCGCACCCATCAAAAAACTGGCAGGCATCGGTATTTCGGCTATGATGCACGGCTACCTGCCTTTTGACGAGAATGGCAATCTGCTGGCAGGCTTCCGCACCTGGAGAAATACCATTACAAAAGAAGCGGCGCAGAAACTCACAGAGGAATTTTCCTTTAATATTCCCCAGCGCTGGAGTATCGCACATCTGTATCAGAGCATTTTGAACGGCGAACTGCACGTAAAGGATATCAGTTTCTTTACTACCCTTGCAGGTTACATCCATTGGAAGCTGACCGGCGAGAACGTACTCGGCGTGGGTGATGCTTCCGGTATGTTCCCCATCGATGAGGTAACGAAGAATTATCATAAGGGCATGATGGAAAAATTCGATGCCCTGATCGCAGGGGAAGGCTATCCCTGGAAACTGGAAGATATCCTGCCGAAGGTGCTTTTGGCAGGCGATAAGGCAGGCGAGCTGACTGCTGAAGGTGCAGCATTCCTGGATCCCGACGGAAACCTGGAAGCAGGCGTTCCTCTTTGCCCGCCGGAAGGCGATGCAGGAACCGGTATGGTAGCAACCAACTCCGTAGCAGTCAGGACAGGAAACGTTTCTGCCGGTACGTCCTTCTTTGCTATGGTAGTTTTGGAGAGATCCTTAAAGGCAGTGCATGAAGAACTGGATATGGTCACCACTCCTTCCGGAGATGCGGTTGCCATGGCACACTGTAATAACGGAACCACAGACTTAAACGGTTGGGTAAACCTGTTCGGAGAGTTTGCAAAAGGCTGTGGCAAGGAAATGGATCCCGGCGAGCTTTACGGTATGCTGTATAACAAGGCGCTGGAAGGCGATCCGGATTGCGGCGGACTGCTGGCATACAACTATCACGCAGGAGAAGCCATCACCAATATCGCTTCCGGAAGACCCATGTTCCTTCGGACTCCCAATGCAAAGTTTACCCTTGCTAACTTTATGAGATCCCATCTGTATGCGTCCCTGGCAACCTTAAAGATCGGATGCGACATCCTGCTCAAGGAAGAAAACGCCACGGTTGACAAACTCTATGGCCACGGCGGATTCTTCAAGACCAAGGGCGTTGGCCAGAGAATGCTGGCTGCAGCCATGAACGCACCGGTTGCTGTCATGGAAACCGCAGGCGAGGGCGGTCCCTGGGGTATGGCGATCCTGGCAGACTTCATGATCAACGGAAACGGCAGAGATCTTGGCGAATACCTGGAAAAAGAGGTCTTCGCAGGTGCCAGCGGCGAAGTGATCGAGCCCACGCCGGCAGATGTACGCGGTTTTGATAAGTATATCGAAGTTTACAAACGCACCCTTCCCGCACAGGAAGCAGCCGGAAAGCTGATGTAAGACAAAAATGCCGGATTTGGCATGAAAAAACCTGCTGATGCCTGAAAATAGGATAAAAACGCAGGTTTTAGGGCAAATTTGAATGGAATAACGCGAAAAAACACCGAAAACGATCAAGTATATATTGTGTTTTCGGTGTTTTTTTGGTACAATCCCTTGTAGGTGTTTGTTCAAAAAACCTACTATTTTGAGAAAAGAAATTAAGAGCTGATTTCCAAGGAGGACCCCTATGGCGGCAAAGAAAACAACGATTCCTACTTCATCGACCTTTGACAAGGAACTGTTTAAGCGCAGCGTGCTCTATAATGTACGTACACTTTACAGAAAGACCATGGAAGAGGCCAGTCCCCAGCAGATTTTTCAGGCAGTAGCCTATGCGGTGAAAGACCAGATCGTAGAAAACTGGATGGAGACCCAGAAACAATATGAGAAAAAAGATCCTAAGACAGTTTACTATCTGTCCATGGAGTTTTTGATGGGCCGTGCCCTCGGCAATGACCTGATCAACATGCAGGCATATGATCAGGTAAAAGATGCCCTTGAAGAGCTTGGCGTAGATATCAACATGGTAGAGGACCAGGAGCCGGATGCAGCCCTCGGTAATGGCGGTCTCGGACGACTGGCAGCCTGCTTCCTTGATTCCCTGGCAACCCTCGGTTATTCTGCATACGGCTGCGGTATTCGTTATCGCTACGGTATGTTCAAGCAGAAGATCGTTGACGGCTTCCAGGTAGAGGTTCCTGATAACTGGCTTGTAGACGGCAATCCTTTGGAGCTTCGCCGTCCGGAATATGCAAAAGAAGTAAGATTCGGCGGTTATGTATCCGTTTTCCAGGATGAGACCGGACGCAGCCACTTCCGTCAGGAAGGTTATCAGTCAGTAACCGCGATCCCTTATGATATGCCTATCGTTGGCTATGGCAACGGCATCGTAAACACCCTGCGTGTTTGGGATGCACAGCCGGTTGAGTGCTTCCAGCTTGACTCCTTCGACAAGGGCGATTATCACAAAGCAGTTGAGCAGGAAAACCTGGCAAGAAACATCGTCGAAGTACTTTATCCCAATGATAATCACTATGCAGGAAAAGAGCTCCGCTTAAAACAGCAGTACTTCTTCATTTCTGCATCCGTTCAGGAAGCAGTGGCCAAGTACATGCGTAACCACAGCGATATCAAGAAATTCTATGAAAAAGTAACCTTCCAGCTGAATGATACCCATCCGACAGTTGCGATTGCAGAGCTGATGCGTATTTTGATGGATGAGTACTATCTGACCTGGGATGAGGCGTGGACAGTAACCACCAAGACCTGTGCTTACACCAACCACACCATCATGTCCGAGGCACTTGAGAAATGGCCCATCGAGCTCTTCTCAAGACTGCTGCCGAGAATCTATCAGATCGTGGAAGAGATTAACCGCCGCTTTGTACTGGAGATCGAAGCAAGATATCCGGGCAACCAGGAAAAGATCCGCAAGATGGCGATCATCTACGACGGACAGGTGAAGATGGCGCACCTCGCTATCGCATCCGGTTACTCCGTAAACGGTGTGGCAAGACTTCATACCGAGATCCTGAAGAATCAGGAACTGAAAGATTTCTATGAGATGATGCCGGATAAGTTCAACAACAAGACAAACGGTATCACCCAGAGACGTTTCCTGCTTCATGGTAATCCGCTTCTGGCTGAATGGGTTACCGCTCATGTGGGCGCTGACTGGATCACCGATCTGCCGAAGATCAAGAAGCTGGCAGTTTATGCGGATGACGAGAAAGCACAGCATGAATTTTTGAATATCAAATATCAGAACAAGGTTCGTCTGGCTGAGTACATTTTAGAGCATAACGGCATCGAGGTTGATCCGAGATCCATCTTTGATGTTCAGGTGAAGAGACTTCATGAGTACAAGAGACAGCTGATGAACATCCTTCACATCATGTATCTGTACAATGAGCTGAAGGAAAATCCGGAGATGGATTTCTATCCTCGTACATTCATCTTTGGTGCAAAGGCAGCTGCCGGTTATAAGAACGCAAAACTGACCATCAAACTGATCAACTCCGTAGCAGATGTGATCAACAATGACGAGTCCATCGACGGCAAGATCAAGGTTGTCTTCATTGAAGATTACAAGGTTTCCAGTGCTGAGTGGATCTTCGCAGCAGCAGATGTTTCCGAGCAGATCTCTACGGCTTCCAAAGAGGCATCCGGAACCAGTAACATGAAGTTCATGCTTAACGGTGCCATCACCCTTGGTACCATGGACGGTGCAAATGTGGAGATCGTGGAAGAAGTCGGCGAAGACAATGCATTCATCTTTGGTCTGACCTCTGACAAGGTTATCAACTATGAGAACAACGGCGGCTATGATCCCATGGAGATCTTTAACTCCGATCCGGATATCCGCAAAGTTCTGATGCAGCTGATCAACGGAACGTATGCAGCGGATACAGAGCTCTTCCGTGACCTGTACAACTCACTGCTGAACACACTGTCTACTTCCAGGGCTGATACCTACTTCATCCTGAAGGACTTCAAGCCTTATGCAAGAGCACAGAAGGAAGTGGAGAAGGCATACAGAGACGAGTCCAACTGGGCAAAATCCGCAATCCTGAACATCGCGCATTGCGGCAAGTTCACCTCCGACCGTACCATCCAGCAGTATGTAGATGAAATCTGGCATCTGGATAAGGTGACTCTTCCGAAGAAGAAAGCAGCTTCCAAGAAGACAGAAGGCTGAGAACAGGCTTATTCAAACATGATATGAAAATTCCCCCGGATCAGATCCGGGGGACTTTTATCGTATGGATAATGTTTTTGAATATTATTTAGAAATCTTCGCCGAAAGCAGACACCAGCTCATCATAAATCTCCTGAAAATCTATGGTAATCTTGCCGTCATAGATCATGACCGGGATCCGGTCATGGAAGGTGTAGGTGCTTAGTTGTAGGTCATTCGTAAAGTCGTAACAATAAACTTTGCGGTATTTCGGATCCACGATCCAGTATTCCCTAACGCCGGCATCTTTGTACTTGTTCAGTTTCAGGACCATATCGTGGCTGCGGGAAGAGGGGGAGAGGATTTCGATGATAAAAGCGGGAGCACCGATGATGTTTCTCCCATCGCCCTGCTGATCCTTATCGCATATGATAAACAGATCAGGCTGGAGCATGGTTTTGTTATCACAGTCCAGTTGTACATCACAGGGTGACTGATATACTTTGCAGCCACCCTTGTTTTTTTTGATCGCTGACATGAACTGATAATTCAGTTCACTCAGAATCGCCTGATGAACCAGGCGGGGAGAAGCCATGTTGTAAAAAACGCCGTCAATGAGTTCGACTCGTACATCATCAGGAAGGGCGTAGTAATCATCTAAGGTATAGCGGCCATCTGTTTTATCCGGAATCTCCTCAGCAGACGATCCGTCCATATAACGGGAAGTTTCGTTTAATTGCTTCGAAACAGGAAAGGTTTCTTCAGAGGGTTCCGCATGCAGGAAAGCCTTGGCAAGCTTCTTTAGAGTTTGCTCTCTCGGGTGGGTGATATCACCGAACACCTTCTGGACGGTGCTGATGGGCACACCGCTTTTATCTGCGATGGTCTGGTGGGAATAGCCATATTGCACTTTCAGTCGTTTCATTTCTTCTAATAGCATGGACATCGTCTCCTATTCTACATAGTACCAATTCATTTATACAGCGGTTTCATGACAAACGCTATATGAACTGAACATCAAACTGATGATTATTCTGCTGTCATTGTAGCACTTGGATATCTTGTTTGCAACCTCAATCTTTCCATTTCTTAAAAAAATCACCTGTTTCTATCCATAAAATCACCTTTTCAACATTTTTGGCAGCAGCAATTTGCTGAATTTGTATACGAAAAAGTGACATATTGGCAAAAGTGTCAACATTACGACGACATTCAGCCCATATTGCGTCTTCTTTTTTGAAAAAGAATGGCTATACTCTGTGATGAAAGAGGGGAAATGAATAAAAAACCCGCATTAGTCAACTGTCAAAATAATGAAACTGGTAGTGTAAAGCCGGTGTGAAAATGCGGAGTCGACACACTACTGATAATTAAGAAAAGAGATGATCGTATGAAACAACTGGGAAAAGGAATCGTAAAGGCAAGGTTTTTGATCCTGATCATAGCGCTGGCGCTGTTGGTGCCTTCAGCCATCGGGTATTTTTCAACCAGGATCAATTATGATGTGCTGGCGTATCTGCCGAAGGATATCGATACCATGGTGGGGCAGGATATCCTGAAAGAGGATTTCGGGACAGGGGCTTTTTCCATGGTGGTTGTGGAAGGGCTGCCCTTCAAGGACGTATCCAAATTAAAGGAACAGGTGGAAACGGTGGAACATGTCAAGAAGGTGCTTTGGTATGACAGTTTCGCAGATATCTCCATTCCGACGGAACTGCTGCCGGACAGGCTGCAAAAGGCTTTTGCCAACGGCGATGCCACCATGATGATCGTGCTGTTTGATACCGGAACCAGTGAAGATTCCACCATGGATGCCATTCGTCAGATCCGGAGCAAGACGGCGGGGCAGTGCTTTATCAGCGGCATGAGCGCCATTGTAACGGACACCAAGGATCTGTCGGATCAGGAAACGCCGGTCTATGTACTGATCGCGGTTGTGCTTTCCGCCATCGTGCTGTCGCTGACTATGGACAGTTTTATGATCCCCCTGTTTTTCCTGCTTTCCATTGGCATGGCGATCATTTATAACTTAGGCTCCAACGTATTTTTGGGAGAGATTTCTTATATTACAAAAGCCCTGGCAGCGGTGCTGCAGCTGGGCGTGACCATGGACTATTCCATTTTCCTCTGGCACAGCTATGAGGAGATGCAGGAAAAGTACCCGGATAAGAAACAGGCCATGGCGGAAGCAATCCATGCCACCTTTACTTCGGTCATCGGCTCATCGGTCACCACAGTTGCCGGATTTATCGCACTTTGCTTTATGAGTTTTACACTGGGACTTGACCTGGGGATCGTCATGGCCAAGGGCGTGCTCATCGGCGTACTCAGCTGTATCACAGTGCTTCCTTCCATGATCCTGGTATTTGACAAGGTGATTGAAAAGACAAGGCATAAACCGTTGATCCCCCAGTTTCGGATCTCGGGTTATGTGACAAAGCATTATAAACTGATCGCGCTCGCGTTCGTCCTTCTCTGGATCCCGGCGGTTATCGGTTATAAAGGAACCGGCGTTTACTACAAACTGGATGCGTCCCTGCCGGAAGATCTGCCGAGCATTCAGGCAAACGAAGCGCTTGGCGAGCATTTTTCCATGAACACAATGCATCTGATCCTGATGGATGACTCCTTGCCGAAAAAGCAAAAACTGGAAATGGCAGAAAAGATTGAGAAGATCGATGGTGTTAAAGCAGTGCTGGGCATCGATTCGCTGATCGGACCGGCGATCCCGGAGGAGATGATCCCGCAGAAACTGAAAGATGAGCTTCGCAGCAACGGACGGGAACTTTGGATGATCACTTCGGAATATGAGGTGGCTTCGAATGAAGTGAATGCCCAGTGCGACGCGATTGAAGAAGTGATCAAACAGTACGACCAAAACGGCCTGCTGATCGGGGAAGCGCCCTGTACTAGGGACCTGATCAAGATCACG
The DNA here is from genome assembly GCA_017550925.1 of Lachnospiraceae bacterium. GTDB lineage: Bacteria > Bacillota > Clostridia > Lachnospirales > Lachnospiraceae > RGIG7926. The sequence goes on from JAFZNL010000382.1 coordinate 14,385, forward strand.
GATAAGGATTTTGCCACGGTTTCAGCAGTATCCATCGGCGTGATCTTCGTGATCATCTTCTTCGTCTTCCGATCCCTGTCACTGCCGGTGATTTTGGTGACCACCATCGAGTTTGCGATCTTTGTGAACATGGGGATCCCCTACTACACCGGCTCGACGCTGCCCTTTGTGGCATCCATCGTCATCGGGACGATCCAGTTGGGCTCTACCGTGGATTACGCGATCCTGATGACGAACCGGTACAAGGTGGAGCGAACCTTGGGACAGGATAAAATGAGCGCGGTGCGGCTGGCCCATGAGGCGTCGGTACAGTCGGTATTCGTCAGTGCCATGAGCTTTTTCGCCGCCACCATCGGCGTCGGGCTGTACTCCAATATCGATATGATCTCCCAGCTCTGCACCCTGATGGCAAGAGGCGCCATCATCAGTATGCTGACCGTGCTTTTAGTATTGCCAAGCATGCTTATCATTTTCGATGGCCTGATCATACATACGACACTGGGGATGCGAAAAGCCGGCAAGGGAAAGAAGAATTCCGCTACGGACAGCATAGTAATGCAAGGATAAAGCTGATTATTTAATGTAACAGAAGCTGACAGTTGAGAGACATAGATAACACCCTAACAGATATACAAGGAGGCGTTTTACCATGAAGAAACTTGAAAACATACCGGAAACAAATAAAAAGAATATCTGCCGGGCCATCGCTCTGGCAAGTGCGACCATGCTGCTGATCACATCGGTATTCTCGTATCAGGTACTGGCGGAAAAACAGCAGGAAAAAGAGAATGCAGCAAAAGAGCAGATCGCGATAGAGACGCAGCAGGCATTGACAGATACCCTGACAGCAGTTACCAGCGCATCTTCATCCGATGGCGATACAGATAAAGAAGAAACAGTTTATGTATTCTCTGATGCAAGTGGAAATACCGATCACATCCTGGTCAGCGACTGGCTCAGAAATCCGGATGGCGCCCAGACCATAGAGGATACTTCAGATCTGACGGATATCGAAAATGTCAAAGGTGATGAGAATTATACGCAAAATGGTGAAACCCTTGAGTGGAATGCCGGCGGCAAGGATATCTATTATCAGGGCAGCACGAATAAAGAGTGCCCGGTGGACGTCAAACTGACCTATTACTTGGATGATCAGCCCATCAATCCTGATCAGTTGTCAGGTAAAAGCGGTCATGTAAAGATCCGTTTTGATTATGAGAATCATGAAGACAGACAGGTATTGATCAACGGTAAAGAGGAAACCATCAAGGTGCCCTTCGTTGTCATGTCTGGCCTGCTCCTTCCGAATGATACTTTTTCCAATGTGAAAGTAACCAATGGAAAACTCATCAGTGAAGGAAACAATACCATAGTGGCAGGGCTTGCAATTCCTGGGCTGAAGGAAAGCCTGAATCTTGACAGCCTGGATATCAACATGGATGACCTGACGGATGCCATCAGCGATATCGACGGAAGTAATGATAGTGGTAACTTGGATCAGCAATCGGATAACAAAACTGATGATAGTAACAGTAAAAAGGATAAAGTGAATGCTGATGACAACAGCGGTAATGATTCTGTAAACAGCAAATCCGATGACGAAACCGCAGACAAAACCACAGAAAAAACCACAGAAAAAACCACAGAAAAAACAGATAACATCCCTGACTACATCGAAGTCGAGGCAGATGCCACAGATTTCCACCTCGGTATGACCATGAGCGTGGTTTTGTCAGACCTGATGAATGAATTGTCCACCGGTACCACAGAGAAACTCGATACAGACAAGATCGATGAGTCCATGGAAAAACTTACGGAAGGCGCTGATAAACTGACAGATGGAACCGGTCAGCTGAATGCCGGCGTGGGGACACTTCAGGAGAAGATGGGACAGTTTAATACCGGTCTTAAAACACTCGATACCGGGATCAAAGACTATACAGGAGGCGTTGGCCAGGTGGATGAGGGATTGGGTCAGCTGAAAAGCGGCACCGGCCAGCTGGCATCCAATATGCCTGAGTTGAAAAAGGGCGTAAAGCAGCTGGCAGACGGATCCGGCGACGCGAAAAAAGGCGCCGATGCGCTGGTAGCCGGATATCAGGGTACGAAAGACAGCGCAGGAGCGGCACAGGGCGCAAAGCAGCTGGCAAGCGGTGCAAAGGAACTTTCCGGCGGACTTGAGCAGTTAGGCAGCGCGCTGCAAAACAGTGATATGTCTGCCACAAAGGAACAGAAAGAGGCAGTTACAAAGGCAGTCACTGAGCAGGTTGGCAAAGCCGTGACGAAGGATGGTGTGTCACAGGCGGTCGGAAACGCAGTGACCAAAGAAGGCGTATCGACAGCTGTTACGGATGCGGTAACATCTGAAGGTGTGTCGGCAGCAGTTTCGGGTGTTGTTACGAAAGACGGAGTGACGGATGCAGTCAGCAGCGCGGTAAAGAGAGAAGGTGTAGCTGCTGCTGTGCAGGATGCAATCAGCGAAGAGACGATCAAAAGTAAAGCTGCAGCGGCGGTTGATCAGGAACAACTCGGAAGTATCGTGACTGGAGCGGTATCAGGAGGAAAGGAAGAAATCAGTCAGGCTGTGGGTGCGGCAGTCGGCAGCGTGGATTACTCCGGTGCTGTCAGCAGCGCAGTATCGGATGCTGTC
>JAFZNL010000383.1 GCA_017550925.1 Lachnospiraceae bacterium
GCCATTGCGATCTTAGGCGCAGCTTTATGCATCGCGATCCCTGATAAACTCATGTATATCTATACAAATGATGAAAACCTGATTCGGATTGGCGCACGCTACCTGATATGGATCGCTCCCGGCCTTTTATTCTGGGCGGCCAGCGCTGTCTATACCTCCATCCTTCGCTGTATCGGAAAAGTAGCTGTCAGCACCGCCTTAGAAGCCTTTGCACTGATCAGCAACGTGTGCCTGAATGCGGTCTTTATCTTCGGCCTTTTCGGTGCCCCGAAGCTGGGTGTTGTAGGCGTAGCCCTGGCAACCACCCTGAGCCGTCTTTTACATATGATCGGCTGTATCGCAGTATCTTCCACCAATCCGGGTGTGAAGTTCACCCTGCGTACTATCTTTGAGCGCCATAAACTGCTGGAGAAGGACTTTATCAAAATGTCCCTGCCGGCCATCGGCAACGATCTTGCCTGGGGCCTTGCTTTTTCCGTCTATTCCATGATCATCGGTCATTTAGGCACGGATGCGGTAGCCGCTTATTCCATCGTCAATGTGGTCATGCGGCTGGGTACCGTTCTCTGCTATGGCGTAGGCTCTGCTTCCGGTATCATCGTCGGCCAGATCCTGGGTACCGGAAATACCGAAAACGGCGCCCGGGCCGGCCATATCTGCCTGCGGCTTGCGGTGCTCACAGGAGCCATCGGCGGTCTGATCGTGCTTGCGATCCGGCCCTTTGCCCTTTCCCATGCTTCCTTTACGGATACGGCACTTGACTATCTGCAGTTTATGCTGCTCATCAATACCTATTATGTGATGGGAACCTCCGTCAACACCTGTCTCATCGCCGGCGTTTTCCGCGCGGGAGGCGACAGCCGCTTCGGCTTTATCTGTGACGTGATCGATATGTGGGTCTATGCGGTTCCCTTAGGGCTTTTGTCCGCCTTTGTTTTCAAGCTTCCGGTCAAAGTGGTCTATTTCCTGCTTTGTACCGACGAATTCGTGAAATGGCCCTGGGTACTGAAGCACTTTTACAGTCATAAGTGGGCCAGGGACATTACACGTGACAAAGTAGATTAGTTAATTGTGTTTCTTTATTCATCATAAAGCACTGCATCGATGGCCAGCACAAGTGCGACCACCGCAAGGTCATTATCATCCTTGGAAACCTTTACCTTGTAACTGTCACCTACGGTAAGTTTTTCCTTGTGGAGGGTTGCGATCGTCTCTAACATCTTTGTGATCTTAAAATCGTCATCAAAAAACGTTCCCTTAATTTCCCAGTGAAGGCCGGTTACCTTGAATTCCGGTTTTGTCTTGGATTTTTTCGCCTTCATGGTCGCCACTTTTTTTCCATGGATGCGGATATCATATACAACTTCCCCGAAGGAATGCTGCTCCTTGACCTCGGCAACCTCTTCCTTTCGTTTCTCATCGGAAAAGATACTGAGCTTTTTCTTGCCCATGAGATTACCCTTCACAAAATACTTCGGGTTTTTCTTTTCATCCAGCACGGTAAACTCATCCGTCACGGTCATCACCTTTTGTTTAACATACAATACTGACATGTTATCCCTCCTATGAAAAGACTATGATCTTCTAAATAACATCTCGGCAAAAACGACATTGCACTGTTGTTTCTGCCGAGACACTGTTTCCCTATTCCTGTTCCGATAAAACTATTTCACGGTTACCTTGATCTCTTTGTACACGCCGTTTTGTGCATATACAAATACGCTGCACTTACCGGCTGCCACGCCCTTGATCACGCCCTTCTTGCTGACGGTCGCAACCTTCGGATCGGAGCTTTCATACTTATCAGCCCTATGCTTGTTGATCTTCAGTCCCTTCTTCTGCGGTGTCTGTTTTACCTTCAGTTTGAAAGTCTTCTTTGCTTTGAGGGACACCTTATTCTTCTTTGCATTGGTGGTGATGGCTTTGCAGTTGCCAACCTTGCCGCCGAGAGTGGCCGAATGGATCATCACCGAGGTAGCCAGTACGTCATTATTGCCATCCACAGCAACCACAATAAATTTGTAGTAAGTGCCCTTTTTGATCTTCTTGCCATCAAACTTTTTCAGCGTATAGGAAGTACCTGTGGTTTCGGAAACCTGTTTTACCTTATTACCTTTTCCGCAATTGGATGCATAAATAATATACTTGGATGCACCGCTGACTTTCTTCCAGGTTACCTTTACGGAATTATTCGTGGTCTTGGTAGATCTTGCGCACAGAATACCAAAACTTGTGCCGGCAGGATCAGTCTCTGCGCTGTAGTCCAACAGGAAACTATCCGCTGCTTCTTTCGATGCGCCCTTACCAAGAAATGTTCCGTCTTCACCCTTCTGCGCCATTCTTTCTGCGGAGCTGCTGCCGTTGCCTGTGCCGTTTCCGGACCCGTCTCCTGTACCGTTGCCTGTGCCGTTGCCTGTGCCGTTACCGCTACCTGACCCGTCTCCTGTGCCATTACCGCTGCCGGAACCTGAGCCCGAGCCATTGTCGCCGGAACCGTTTCCTGATCCACTGCCAGAACCACTACCTGAACCACTGCCGGCGTCTTTACCGCTGCCGTCGATCAGGGCTGTGCCCTTGCCAACAGTGATTTTTACTTTCTTGGATCCTACGATCTGATTGCCCCAGCCATCTGCTGCATTGCCTGACTGATAGAAGGTTGAATCCTTAGGCAATGTGATCTTGGTCGCTGTCGCCTGATTGGTCACGCCGGTTTTGGCATCTGTTTCAAAACTGCCGCCGCCCACAATGGAAAAAGATCTCAAAACTCCAAGGTTTACACTGGGCGTTTTCGTATCATCCCAGCTTTCCTGCAGTTCAACTGCATACTGTTTTTCATTCTCCCCGCCATAAGCATCTACCGTATTCTTTTGCAGGAAAACAACACAGTTATCGAACTGTACGCCGCCTTCTGTTGATCCGCTGTCTCCGACAGAAATACAGTGGCTTACAGTTTTTACATTGATAGTACTGTCCTTAAACACAACAACCTTGTCGCTATAGGCAACAATACCGCTCTTATTGCCGCCGGTTGCCGTCAGGTTCAGGGTGCATCCGGTCACTGATAAATGCCCCAGCACCTCTATACAACGTCCGAAATCACCGGTCCCTGTGGTCTTCAGTACCATCTCAATATTCGCATTTTCCAATGCCAGCAGGTTCGTCGCTTCCGTCGAATAATCATCAACCGAGATGCCATAGCTTGTATTTCTGACCAGCAGCTTGGAAGCTGCATCACCCTTGATCGTCAGTTTTTGGGGAACCAGGATGGCATAGTCAGTGTCAGTTGCGGCATCATTTGCGCCGTCCAGAATATTCGTACCACTGAAAACGATATTCAGCTCCGACTCACTACTATAAATCAGCGCCTTTTTAAATTTATCTGTTGTATAGAATGTATTGATCGTCGCATTCGTCAATGTCAGTGTCTTCGTTGCATCATCATAGGCTGCCGTACCGGTGCCACAGGCAAAACTCGGCATTGTATCCGTAAACTGCACTCCGTTCACCCATACATTGTAATTTGCTGCCTTTACAACCTTTGCCGGTAAAACGAGCACCAGCGCAAACGACATCATAAAGAGAACCTTCAGCCACTTTTTCTTCCAAACATCCATGTTTTCTACCTCCTTCATCCTGTAAAAATGACTTTGTCATCCCCTCTGCTGCTATGCATCTTTTGATATGTTAAAGACTATCACAATCGTGTACAAATTTCAATACAATACGCCCGGCATTCACTTTTCTTCTATTCGTTTCCGGACCCTGATTTCTTTTCTTCTATTCGTTTCCGAACCCTGGTTTCTTTTCTTTGCAGGCTGGCAACCAGTGCTGTAATGGCACGGGTCGGGTTTTCGAACCTTGCTCCCACCAGCGTCCTTCCTTCTGCATATTCATCAATAAACCGGACGATGGTCCCGCTTACCTTAAATACATGCTCATCGTTGTCATATATGGATGCCGAAATGCTCTCACCCACGTTTCGCGCCCTGTATTTTTCCGACAAAAAGACAACGCTGATCCCCGTAAAGGATATATCGTGGACGGTTGCTTCGATCGCGTGCTTATTGTTCCCCACCTGTATAACGCAATGATAATTGCAGGGAACCCGGAATGCCTCCCTGTTATTAATGGGTCCACAGTTGTCCCTGCTGAATAACAAAAGCTGCGCGCCGTCTCTGCTATGACTTGCCAGACACGCAGGAAAACTGTATCTGCGCCCATCCTCCTCATTTTTGATAAGAGCAGATATCAGACGCCCGCCAAATGACACCTTTTTGCCATCCACTTCCACGGGATCACATCCGATGTAGTACATGTTTCTTTTGTAGGGCTTCTCATAACGCTTTCTGGCAACCGTCTCAAAGGTCATGGTTTCCCCACCGATCCTGAGCGTCATCGTTATACTGGAATTTTCCGCTACCTGATTAATAAACATGTTTCCCCTCTGCTGTGTACCGGCTGAATCATTCAGATAACAATTCCACCAGTTCGGAAAAGCCCATGCCATGGGATGCTTTCAAAAGCACGGTATCGTCCTGTTTCAGAATATCCCCATACTTTTCGATAAAAGCAGGTTTATCATTAAAAAGATATTTCTCGGTATCTTCCGGCGCGCCTTCATAGATCTCCCGGGCCAGGTTTCCGATGCAGATCAGTACATCCGGGCAGATCCCTTCTTCCTTCATGGCAGCTCCCACGCCCCGGTGCATTGCCTTTTCATCTGTTCCCAGTTCAAACATATCTCCAAGAACGGCCACCTTTCTGGTATCTGCCTGCTGCAAAAGCGCAAGCCCAGCTTTCATGGACACGGGATTGGCATTGTAGCAGTCATCGATCAGGGTATAGCGCCCGGTCTCCAGGATCCTGCTTCGTCCGCCTAATGACTCCACCTTCTCCACGCCTGCGGCGATCTGCTCATTGGTCAGTCCCAAAACCTGTCCCACTGCCGCTGCCGCCAGTGCATTTTGCACCTGATGGGCACCCGGGATGGGA
>JAFZNL010000040.1 GCA_017550925.1 Lachnospiraceae bacterium
CACGAGCATTGCTTCCTTTCTTGGGATGTGGTTTTGGTCGACGACATTATACCAAAAAGGGAGGTCAATGCTCATTTTATTTTGAACTCCCGATAAATCAAGGTTTTAGAACTAAAAACGGGTAGTAAACTTGACACTACCATGAGTTAAAAGGAGGATGCAATATGGGAATCGTTTATAAGAAATTCAAAGCAACAGATTATGTCATGGTTAACAGGAATGGACGTATGGTGAAGGAAGGCACGGGACTGAGCCTGATTTACAACAATATGCGCACGGATGTGCTGGTCATCCCGCAAACGGCTTTCGATGGTGCCTTTGCATTTGATGAGATGGTAACGGCGGATTACCAGACAGTATGCGTGCAAGGAGCGGTTACCTGTGCGATCAGTGACTATGGCAAGGCAGTAAAGATGGCAGACTTTACCTATGCGAAGGATTATGAGAAAAAGAAAAAGGCCGCCATCGAGCTGTTCCTGAAGCGGATCAACAATGTGGTCAAGGCGATCGTCATTCGGGAAACCGGCAAGCGGGAAGTCAGGACGGTGATCAAGCTTGCGGATGAAATGGCAGCACTCATCACCGAAGGGCTTGCTGCTGATCAGACTATTGAAAACCTTGGCGTCAGCGTTCTTGCGGTCAATATCCTGGGTATCGTGGCGCGTCCGGAAACCAGGAAAGCACTGGAGGCAGCAGCAAGGGAGCAGATCCTGAAAGAGCAGGACGATGCGATTTACAAAAGGCGGAATGCAGCTATTGAGCAGGAACGTCTGATCCGTGAGAATGAATTGAATACTGAGATCAAAGTGGCGCAGAAGGAAAAAGAGAAAAAAGAAAAAGAGCAGGAGATCAAAAAAAGACTGTTAGAGACCGATCTTGAAATGCGGTTAGAACAGCAGGAGAGAGAGCAGGAGATCGTGAAGCTAGAGGTGGAAAATGCCAGGGCACGTGCCGATGAACAGGCATATGAGGCGGCAGAGATGATGAAGGTTTACGAGAATGTCAATGTGGCATTGATCGAAGCATGCGCAATGGCAAAGATGGATCCGAAGACACTGATGGCCAAAGCTTTCCTGGAAATGGGTGAAAATGCAGATAAGATCGGTAGCCTGAATATGACACCGGACCTTCTGGCCGGTATCATGGGGCAGGTTCGAAAAGCAGGATGAAACGATGTATGACATAGAATGCCGGTGGTGTCAGGTCTGATCTGAGAATAGGGGGCCGAAAACGGTTGATCGATTTGGAGAGGAGCAGAAAATGGACAGGGGAATGCATAAGGTCGTAATGATCAAAAGAAGGACACGCCTTGAGGATCTGAAGAGACGTTATAATACCATTGAACAGGCACGGTTCTATGTGGAACACCTGGGGGCTGACTTCGGTGATTATGTCCTGGAACATGAGAATTACTACAGGGCGCTGGAAGAGGTCAGGACAACTGCAGGGCAATATGCCAGGCTGCAGGAGATCGACAGGGAGTATATCCCAAATATGATCTTCTCGCCGGACGATATCGTGGTGGCAGTGGGCCAGGATGGCCTTGTGGCAAACGTTATGAAATATTTAGACGGACAACCCCTGGTCGGCGTCAATCCGGATACAGACAGATGGGATGGCCTGCTGCTTCCCTTTGAGCCGGGAGACATGAAAAGGATCCTTCCCAGGGTGATAGAGGGAAAGTGCACTGCGAAAACCATCACCATGGGAAAAGCGCAGACCCGGGACGGCCAGGTAATGTATGCCGTAAATGATTTTTTCATCGGGATCAATAATCATACGTCTGCCAGATATGATATATGCTATAATGGTTTTGTTGAAAGCCAGTCGTCTTCGGGCATCATCGTTTCCACCGGCCTAGGTATGACAGGGTGGCACAGGTCGGTCATGGCACAACTGAAGGGCATGGCCAGGGAGTTTGGGCTGGGGACCGTTCAGGAACCTGATCGCAGCTGGGACAGTGATGAGCTGATTTTCCAGGTGCGGGAACCGTACCCAGGAAAAGCCACGCAGGCAGATATTGTGTATGGAACGGTAAATGAAGAAAAAAGGCTTAGCCTGGTATCGGGCATGGCGGAAGGCGGCGTGATCTTTTCGGATGGGATCATTGATGATATGATCGATTTTAATGCCGGAATGGAATTGAAGGTCAGCGTGGCCGAAAGGCGCGGCAGGCTGATCGTGGATTAGCAGCAGATACTGATGGGTTCAGAGGAAAGCATATATGAAAAAAAATGAAAAACGCAGCGTTGGAATATCTGTGGCAGTGGACCTTCTCGTATTTACCGTAGAGCAGGAACGGCTGAAGGTACTTTTGATCGAAAGAGCTGAAGAGCCTTTTGCGGGAATGCTTGCGCTTCCCGGCGTGGCGGTGCGCTCTGACGAAGCACTTGATGATGCGGCAGCAAGGGGAATACTGGAAGAGACCGGACTGGAGGACATCTATTTTGAACAGTTGTACTCCTTTGGCAAAGTGGACAGGGATCCGAGAAACAGGGTGGTATCCGTTGCGTATATGGCGCTTGTTCCGCAAAAAGACCTGCATTTTCATGCCGGTCAGAGAACGAGTGCAGCGGAACTTGTGGATGTGGGACAGTTGCTTGATTCGGACACGGGGCTGGCCTTTGACCATAAGGATATTATATCCCTTGGAAGGGAGCGTCTGAAAGGGAAGGTAGAATACACAACCATCGCGTTCCATCTGGTTGATGAGGAATTTACGCTGCCGCAGCTCCAGCGGGTATATGAAATACTTTTAGGAAAATCATTATATAAAGCAAACTTCAGAAAGAAAGTCATGCCGCTCATTGAAGAAACGGAGCATTCCACCTCCGGTGATGCGCACCGTCCGAGTAAGCTTTACAGGCTTGCTGAGGTGTAGCGTAAAAAGCATGAAAAAGAACGAAAAAAGAGTAATGGACTGATTGATATAGAAGGAGATTAGATTATGGGAAGAGAACAAAACGCAGAAATATTTCGTGATACTGAGAAGTTTTGCAAGAAAAACGAGAAAATAAAATCGTCAACTTCAAAGGCGGCAACGGCGCAGAATCTGATCTTAGAGGCAGATCAGGTTCATGCCGGCTCACTTGACCGTTTTTCCGGACGAGCTAAGATTGTTGTGTCAAAAAAGCGCTCCTATGAGGCGGCAGCGGCATATAAGGGCATGAAGACGGCGGTTCATAACTTCGCGTCGGCTTCCAACCCGGGCGGCGGAGTTACAAGAGGCGCCAGCGCCCAGGAAGAGTGCCTTTGCAGGTGTTCAAACCTGTACTTTTGCCTGAATACGCCGGCTATGTGGGAGGGCTTTTATATGCCGCACAGAAACGCCCATGACCCTCTTCATAATGATGATATTATTTATACCCCCGGTATTACGGTATTTAAGTCTGATACGGCAGCGCCTGCGCTTATGCCGGAAGATCGGTGGTATGACGTGGATGTGATCACCTGTGCTGCCCCGAATCTTCGGGAAAAGCCGAGCAATGCCTGCAATTCGGGAGATGGGACGGGATCTGTCAGCATTACAGATAACGAGCTTAGAGCAATCCATGTCAAGAGGCTGAAAAGAATCCTTGATGTGGCTGTAGCAGAGGGTGATGAAGTCATTATCCTCGGGGCGTTTGGTTGCGGGGCTTTTATGAATAATCCTTCTGTTGTGGCGGATGCTGCTGAGGATGTGATAAAGGACTATATGAATGCTTTTAAGGTAATTGAATTTGCAATTTATTGCAGTCCGAGAGATGAAAGAAATTATGAAATATTTAAGAGGGTTCTTTCATAGAGGTGTGTTTTCTGTGATTAGTTAAAAGGGAAAATACTGAAGGGAAAGAAGAGTAATGGACTGTTTCGCAAATGCCAGAAGGTTTTACGAAAACCAGGTAAAGCCGCTGATTGATGAAAAGTTTGCCGCCTATGCAGACAGGATTGCAGTAGGTCTTGCAGGAGAGGGATCGGATTGCTTTGGGTATGATGACCTGATATCCCGTGACCACGATTTCGGAACAGGGGTATGCCTATGGGTAACGGAAGAGGACATGGATGAGTTTGGATACCTGCTTTCCATAGCCTATAACGAACTGGCGGAGCGGCAGCCCGGAAATAACTTGTCGGAGCGTCTGAAACAAAGGCGCGGCGTCATGACGATCAGGGCGTTTTACTCAAACATTCTCGGAATTGATTGCGATATAAAAAACTGCAGGCTAAGTGGCGAAGACTGGCAGAGCCTTGACCATACCTGTCTGGCTACGGCGGTTAATGGCGTGGTCTTTCGGGATGATCTTGGCAGGTTTACGGCTTTTAGACAGTTGTTGCTTTCTTATTATCCGGACCGGATTTGGAAAACGCGGATTGTAAATGAGTTGCATAAGTTCTCGGCGGCGATGCAGGTCAATTACGCGCGGTGTATGACAAGGAAGGACTATGTAACGGCGAGAACCTGCCGCGAGATGGGCGTCTCTGCTGCTATGGAGATTTTCTATTTGATGAGACGCGAGTACCCGCCATATTACAAGTGGACCTATAAGAGACTGAAGGAGATGGATACAGAGGGCCTTTTTGCAAGGCTTGTATATCTTCTTTCAGAGACGGTAAGTCCGGCAGGTGCATGGGAAGGAAAGACATACAATCCGAATCTTCTGAATATGGATGATCCGGTAGTGACGGTAACAGAGCAGATCGGAAGTTTTCTTGCCGGGATGCTTAAGGAAAACGGATTGATCAGCGGAAATGATCCCTATCTGGAACGATATGTGGATGAGATCATAGCAACAGTATGTGCCGGTTCTGAAAAACTATTCGTCTGATAAATATGTGCAAAAAGAAACCTCAGTGACTTTTCTCACTGAGGTCAGACTGTAGACAAAGTCAGGGGAAATGCCCTGGCTTTTCTCTTTTCAGATAGGAAACCGGAGGCTGGCGCCTCCGCTTTTGAATTCAGGGCGCAAAAGCGCCCTGGTAATCCTTGCTCTGCTTAATAACAAAATATCCG
>JAFZNL010000384.1 GCA_017550925.1 Lachnospiraceae bacterium
CAATAGCGATAGAAACGTCCCATCTCAGGGATAGCGAATACGCCGATACCACCGAAGGATCTGGTAGGAACGTCAAGAACCTCACCTTCTGCCACATAAGCACGAAGTACATTGTCAGCGGTAGACTGCAGACGGTAGAATGTGATCTTGCCGGGAGCAATGTCGCCTTCAAGTGTACCCTGGGTAACTTCCTCAGGCAGTGCTCTTGCCATGATGAGCTGATATTCCATGCTGCAGCTTGCAAGCTTCTTGGAGCAGGTATTGCCGCAGTGGAATCCCATGAAGGTATCGGTGAAGTTGTAATCGAATTTGCCCTTGATGGACTCTTCGTACATATCTCTCGGAACGGAGTTGTTGATATCAAGAAGGGTTACGATGTCGTCGCTGACAACAGTACCGATGAACTCGGACAGGCAGCCGTAGATATCAACTTCGCAGGATACGGGGATACCCATACCGGTCAGACGGCTGTTGACATAGCAGGGAACAAAACCGAACTGAGTCTGGAATGCCGGCCAGCACTTACCTGCGATCGCAACATATTTACGATAACCTCTGTGAGCCTCGATCCAGTCAAGAAGGGTCAGCTCATACTGAGCAAGCTTCGGAAGAATGCCGGGCTTCTTGTTGCCGTCGCCAAGCTCTGCTTCCATCTCTTTTACCTTGTCAGGGATCCTCGGATCATCTGCATGGTTGTTGAATGCTTCGAACAGATCCAGCTCGGAGTTTTCTTCAATCTCAACGCCTAAGTTGTAAAGCTGCTTGATGGGAGCGTTGCAAGCGAGGAAGTTCATCGGACGAGGACCGAAGGAAATGATCTTCAGGTCAGCAAGTGCAACAGCTGCCTTAGCGATCGGAATAAAGTCATTGATCATGTCAGCACACTGCTCAGGTCCGCCTACAGGATAATCAGGGATCCAAGCTCTGGTGTTGCGAAGTGCCAGGTTGTAGCTTGCATTCAGCATACCGCAGTAAGCATCGCCTCTGCCCTGGATCAGGTTGTTCTGGGTCTCTTCTTCAGCTGCACAGAACATCTTGGGGCCATCGAAATGCTTAGCAAGAAGGGTCTCGGAAATCTCGGGACCGAAGTTGCCGAGGTATACGCAAAGTGCGTTACAGCCATTTTTCTTAATATCTTCAAGAGCCTGTACCATGTGGATCTCGCTCTCTACGATACAAATGGGACACTCATAAAGAGTATCTGCATCATATTTCTTGTTGTAAGCCTCAACCAATGCCTTACGGCGGTTAACGGAAAGAGACTCCGGGAAGCAGTCACGGGATACCGCAACAAGGCCGACTTTGATCTTAGGTACGTTTTGCATAATACTTTTCCTCCTTAAAAATATTTACATAGTTTTAGTTTCAATATAGTTGTTTTAGCATGGAATAACGGCTTCGTAAATGTAGATTTGCTCTGCCTTTTTTTGTTTTTTTCCGCTTTACTCCAGAATATTTAAATTCTTTCCAACCAATCCTACGAATGCTGCGGGATCCTGGCCGCCTTCTGCATGGGCGATGAGCCACTTATTGGTTGCGGTGATCAGCCTGTCTTCCCAGCCTGCATGCTCTTTTGCCAGAGGATAGTTGGTTCCCTTCGGCAGAACAACGCCTACCTTAAAGCCCTTGTTATCCGGTCCGCAGGGAGCATAGTGAAGTGTGGTCCCATAGATCTCAACTGCGGTGCCTGCCGGTACCAGGAATGCTTCCATTTTGGATGTGTCATAATGGAAATCATCGGTGATATCCTGCTGCATGCCCACTACCAGAACTGCATCGGTAGCTGCTACGTTGATCTCGGAATTTCGATGATACTCAACGGCATTGAGGAGCACGTTGTGACCATTACAATAGCCGATCTGAATGTCCAGCTCGCCCCAGCACTTTGTCTGGATCTCATCCTTTACGGGAAGCTCTTCGAGCACATCAACGGAAGGCTGATATTCTACCCCCTCAGGCAGCGGCGTCTTTTCATTCAGCGCCTCGCACAGCGGTCCGAAATCGATCCCCTGAACCACGCGGCCGTATTTACGGAACCGCTCATCTGTTACGTTTAAAATCTGCATCTTTGTAACCCTCCTTTTATTTCTATCTTTACACGATCTGAGCGTACACCGGTTTCAGTGCCGGATAGATCGCTTTAAACTGCTGATATTTCGCCTCGTATTTTTCTACCAGCTCAGCCTCGGGATGAACGGTATCTACGACCTTAACGATGGCTGCAGCAGCTGCTTCTACGGAATCATACTCACCGTTTGCAACCGCTGCCAGCATAGCGCCGCCAAGTGCAGGGCCTTCTTCGGATTCGATCACTTCCACATCCAGGTTCATGATGTTGGCGATCATCTTTTTCCAAAGAGGACTCTTTGCTCCGCCGCCGCAGATCTTGGTCTTCTTAATGTCGATGCCAAGGCTTCTTGCAACTTCCAGAGAA
Organism: Lachnospiraceae bacterium; assembly: GCA_017550925.1. GTDB lineage: Bacteria > Bacillota > Clostridia > Lachnospirales > Lachnospiraceae > RGIG7926. The sequence goes on from JAFZNL010000384.1 coordinate 2,435, forward strand.
TCACGAAGTGCGAATGCAACGCCTTCCAGAACTGCCTGGGTCATATCTTCACGGCTGCTATCCATGGTCATGCCGATGAAGGTACCGCGTGCGTTGGGGTCATTATGCGGTGAACGCTCGCCCATCAGGTAAGGCAGGAAGAATACATGGTTCTCACCGAGTTTCTCAATGCCCTTCTGCTCGCCTGCGAAATCTTCGGTCTTTAAGATCTCTTCCATCCACCACTTGTTGCAGCTTGCTGCGGAAAGCATGCAGCCCATCAGATGATAGGAACCGTCTGCATGATCGAAGGAGTGGAGCGCGTTGTTTTCATCCACGCCGAAGTTCTTGGAAGCGATAAATACTGTTCCGCTGGTTCCCAGGGAAATGTTGCAAGCGCCGTCGCCTACGGTTCCGGTGCCCACTGCTGCTGCCGCATTGTCACCTGCGCCGGCAACTACCTTGCAGCTCTCGGGAAGTCCAAGCTGTGCTGCTACGTCGGGAAGAAGGGTTCCTACGGTTTCATAGGACTCGAACACTTTTGCAAGCTGCTCTTCCTTCACATCACAGATCTCGCACATCTCTTTGGACCAGGTACGGTTCTTGACATCAAACAGAAGCATACCGGAAGCATCCGATACATCCGTGCAATGTACGCCTGAAAGCTTGTATGCGATATAGTCCTTGGGAAGCATGATCTTTTTGATCTTTGCGAAATTGTCCGGCTCGTTCTTTTTCACCCAAAGGATCTTGGGCGCGGTAAAGCCGGTAAATGAAATGTTGGCGGTATAAGCAGAAAGCTTATCCTTGCCGATGGTGTTGTTGAGATAATCACATTCTTCTGTCGTTCTTCCGTCATTCCACAGGATTGCGGGACGGATCACGTCATCATTCTCATCGAGGATCACAAGTCCGTGCATCTGGCCGCCGAAGCTGATGCCTGCTACCTGGCTTGCATCCACGCCGCTGACAAGATCCTTGATCCCGGCCTTCACCTGCTCCCACCAATCCTGGGGAGCCTGCTCTGACCAACCGGGCTTCGGGAAGGAAAGCGGATACTCTTTAGATACGATGTTCACGATTTTGCCTGAGCCTTCCATAAGCAGCAGTTTTACTGCAGATGTACCCAGGTCTACGCCGATGTAATACATGCTTTTTTGCCCTCCAATCTTTTACAATTTTTGATAAAAACCCCTGTTTCATATTTTAATCGTAGCGCTCTCCAATTGCAACACATATTTGGCTGAAACTGAAAATTGTCGGGCAATTTTCCATGTTTCTTCCACCTGTCTGAACAGATCGCAAGTTTTTCGCTCCGATTATTTCATGATGGGATTTGCGCTATCGTCAAATATACCTTTTTATGCTTCCGGGATATATAAAGAATCCCGCGAAAATATCAGAATTATCGGAAAAGTGTTGAATTCGGTTCAGAAAGTATGTTTTCTCGTACTATTCTCGTACTATTCTCGTATTATTTATGATACAATCTGATATGGTAGCGGTAAAGTCCGATATGAAATTACGAAAAAAATTAGAAATCGGAAACTACTGGTAACTTCTGGTAACTTACGGAGAAAATGTTATG
>JAFZNL010000385.1 GCA_017550925.1 Lachnospiraceae bacterium
GAGGGATAATGCCCGTTTTGGAGATCACCGAAAAGCGTGTTGTGCGGATGCTGTATCCATCCTATGTAGAGCGGATCATAACCAATCTGCTCAGCAATGCGATAAAATACAGCGACGGAGATCTGGAGATTTCTCTATCAGAGGATGGAAAACTGAGAGTTGCAAACTCCGCGAAGGAGCTTTCGAATGTGGATGTCAATAAACTCTTTGACAGGTTCTTTACTGTAGAGAATGCCCGCAACAATTCCACGGGACTCGGGCTTTCCATCGTCAAACTTTTTGCAGCAAGAATGGACTGCGGGCTGGGGGCGAAATATGAGAATGGGAAATTGGTGATTGAGATACAATTCTGAGTATGAGATAAGACGGCACGACCGGAACTGAAAACAGGTATGCTGATACCGTGTACATCGGTTCGGATAATGATAGTGATGATTGCCCCCGCTGATGTTTCAGCGGGGCTTTTGTCTGTACAAAGCAGCGGGAATGAGATATAATAAATGAGTCCGTTTTGGTACGGAAAACAGCGTAGTAAACGAGAAAAGAGAGGTGGAACATGCTCAGATTACGGCCCTATCGAAAAAGTGATGCAGAGACCATTGTCAGCTGGATCAAAAACGAGCGGATCTTTCGTTTCTGGTGTGCAGACCGGTTCGATCATTATCCCATCACCCCATTTGACTTAAACGATCAGTATGACAATTCCCCGGGAGCGGAGGATGTCTATCATTTAACAGCCTATGATGAACTGGGGATCGCAGGGCATCTGAATATCCGCTTTCCGGATAAAAACGACTTAAATACCGTCAGGTTCGGTTATGTGATCTTAGACGATGCAAGGCGGGGACAGGGTCTCGGGAAAGAGATGGTAAGCATGGCCCTGGATTTTGCTTTCGGGAGCATGCGGGCGAGAAAAGTGACCATCGGCGTATTTGCAGAGAATGCGCCGGCGCTGAAGTGCTATCTGTCCTGCGGTTTCAAGGATACAGGCGTCGTGGAAACCTATCCCATCGACGGCGGCGAGTGGAAATGCCTGGAACTGGAATGCACCCGGGTAGAAGGCTATAAGGGGGAATTCCGGAAGGTCTTTGATACCATCCCGGAGCAGTTTGACCGTTACCGCCTGCGCTACAGCGAGGAACTCTTTGCGGCACTGATCGCTTATGCCGGCATCGGACCGGGGAAAGAGGTTTTGGAGCTGGGGCCCGGTACCGGACAGGCCACGGAACCGATCCTGAGAACAGGCTGTGATTATCACGCCATCGAACTTGGTGAGCATCTTTACGCCAAAATGAAAGAAAAATATGGCGATTTGGATAACTTCCAGATCGTGAATGATGACTTTATCACCCATGATTTCGGTGATCAGAAATTTGACTTGATCTACTCCGCAGCCACCATCCAATGGATCCCGGAGGAAATCGCATTTTCCAAGACCTTTGAGCTGTTAAAGCCCGGCGGAACTTTGGCCATGATCCTTTGCAATTCGGATTATAAGACCACCAACGAGCCGCTCTATGAGAAGATTCAGGCTGTCTATGATCGGCATTTTAAGCCGGACACCTGGTACAAATTCAGTGGCTTTGGCTATGATCACGCACCGGATTACGGTTACGTGGATTTTGAGGAAAAAGAGTTTTACGGCGTACGCGAAATGAATGCGGATGATTATGTGGCCTTCAGCGGGACCCACTGCGACCATATCGTGATCCCAGAGCCCCATAAAACCCAGTTTTTTGAAGGACTGCGAAGGGTCGTAGCGGAGAACGGGAACAAGGTGGTGTTCAGCGATACCTATATTCTCTATCTCGCTAAGAAGCCTATGGAGCCATAGAACAATACAGGTGAGAAAACAATATAATTCTGAGTGATCAAGTAAATGGCATAATAGAGACGAAACCTGAAATCCGAAAAAAGTACAGAAAAAATAAAAACCGGAACGGTACAGACGATGCATTAAGGGAAGAATAAAGATAACTATGATAACAGATAAGATCAGAGAAGAATTGTTTGCATTGCAGGATCCTGAATACAAAAAGATGCAGGAAAAGATCATACCCACTGCGCCAGCGGATGCAGTGATCGGTGTCAGGACACCGGCCCTTCGGAAAATGGCAAAGCAACTTGTGAAGGAAGAAGATACCAAGGCGTTTTTAGAGGACCTGCCCCACAAGTATTTTGATGAAAATCAGCTTCATGCGTTTATCATTTCGGAGATGAAGGATTATGAAAAATGCATGCAGGAACTGATCCGTTTTTTGCCTTACGTGGATAACTGGGCTACCTGTGATCAGATGTCGCCGAAGATCTTCCGCAAGCATAAAAAGGAGCTGCTAAAGCAGGTGAAGGTTTGGCTGAAGTCCAAAGAGACCTACACAATACGCTTTGGTGTGGGCATGCTGATGGAGCATTTTCTGGATGATGATTTTGAC
>JAFZNL010000386.1 GCA_017550925.1 Lachnospiraceae bacterium
AAACGGATGAACGCCCTTACGGGAAGGCGGAACCGCCGCATCAAGGATCAGTTCCACAAGATCAGCCGTCAGATAGCAGAGTATGCGAAAGACAATCACGTAGATGTGGTTGTAATGGGACATAATGTATTCCAAAAGCAGGAGATCGATATAGGACATGTCAATAACCAAAACTTCGTGCAGATACCGATGACGATATTTGCGGGCATGTTGGAATATAAGCTGGCTGCTTACGGGATCAGGTTTGTGACCACAGAAGAAAGCTATACTTCCAAGGCGGATTTCTTAGCGCTCGACCCGATACCGGAATACAAGGAAGATGACAAGACAGAATACAGATTTTCCGGTAAAAGGGTCAAGAGAGGTTTGTACAGGCACTATGATGGAACAGTCACGAATGCTGACATCAATGGCGCGGCAAACATCTTAAGAAAAGTATTCCCAAAGGTAACCCGATGGGATAGGGGCATCGTGGACATGCCCTGTTCTGCAGGATGTAAAGATCCTGCAGGTTCATGCCGCAGAGCGGCATAACAGAAACCCCATCCGACACAGTCGGTTGTGGGTCGTTCATGAAAAGATGGGAAAGATACTGAAGAAAACTCCGGAGCTCTTGAAAAAATGTCCGAAATGCGGCAGCCTTTTGAAAAAACGGAACGGGAAATACGGTCCGTTTTGGGGATGCTCCGGTTATCCGGACTGCAGATATACGGAAGATATCTGATTGCGAAAGAATTGTATTGCCGGATCAAGATGTTTGTAAAGACTGAGTAAGATTATCAGGGGGCATTATGAGACATCACAATACAATCAGACAACATCAACCACTTAAATGGGCATTTACGCTCCTTCTTGCAGTCCTTTTTTGCACGGGACTTTTCAAAGTGCAGGCAATGGCAGTGTATCCGACAAATTACAATATGATGGAGACGGAATCTTACTTTAAAAAAGTAAAACTGCGCTTCGAGCCCGGGCAGAAGATCGATTTTGCCGCATACGGACTGGATGTAAACATCATTCGTATCATTGATACATTGTCAGATAAGGATCATTCCGGAACGTCATCGTATCTTTATATCGCGGACAACCAATTCACAGTGCCGGATTATACTGGGAAAGGCGAAAGTTTTGCCTGCTGGAAAGCGGATTTTTCCGAGGCAAAAAGCGGACTTGCCAAACGTATGGTGACCTTTACCTCAATGGAAAGGGAAACATCTTATCCAATCCTGTATTTAGACGAACAGGGAAAGGCGGGGACTTTTGAAAACTCTATCCTGAATCCTGACTGCTATTACGAAGGGGAAGGGGTTGGCATACTCTGGAATCCCATAAAGGCAGGGTTCCGGTTTCAGGGCTGGTTTTTTGATCAGGCTTTTACAAAGCCTTTCGAGGGAATTGACAAAGACTCATGGGGAGAGGTTACCCTGTATGCCAATTTCGTCAAGGATGATCATCAGATGCCCGTGATTTATGAACTGGACGGCGGGACCAGTTCTCCCTTTAATCCTGTTTATGCAAATGACGGTATCAAACATTATCTGTTTCCGGCTTACAAACCGGGATACATATTTGCAGGTTGGTGCCAAACTCCGGTAAAAGATTCGCAAGAAAGCTATGTTTACGGGGCGGCGAATGCATCACCGATCGTTTATGCGAAGTTTGAGCCGTCGACCGACATTGTTCCCATGCCCAGCAACGATCCTGATATCCGGAACTATACGGATAATCAAAGTGTTCGATATAACGGGAAAGGTTACAAGCTCCCGGATGCGACAAAGGCAGGGTATGCATTTTTGGGCTGGTACACGGATCCGTCTCTGAGCCCGGAAAGCAGGATCCGCAAGATCGAAGCAGGAAGTAGCGGTGCGTATGTGATCTATCCGGATTTCGCCAAAAGTGATTATAAGATTATGTATGAAAACTGCGAGGATCCGTGTGATAATCCCACATCCTTTGCAACGGACAGGGAGCTGATCCTTTCCCCCGGGAAAAAAGAGGGGGCGAAGTTTGAAGGCTGGTATGCTGAGGAAACTTTCGAAACCCCGGTCACTTCCATCAAAGCGGGGCAGACAGAGGATGTTACCCTATACGGAAAATTCACGGACTACGACTATCGCATTTCCTATGTCTTTTATCCGGAAACGGAAGCCAGTGCCATGAGCGAAATAGATATTTCTGACTATCCCACCGGTTATGATGAAGGCGTAGGCATTCCCTCCCTTGCGCCCGCCGCTGTGAATCAGCCAAAGCTGTTCGAATTTGATGGCTGGTACACAGAAAACGGGGGAAATTATACCAAGGTAACATCAATCCCGAAGGACTGCAAAGGTGATATGGTACTGTATCCAAGGGTTGTACGCAGGGTCTACAATATCAACTTCGAACTTGGCGGCGGCCGGCTGGATCCTGCCGATGCGCCTACCACCATCCGTTCGGACGGCTCTGACCCAAACGGTCCGGTAGGAGTGAAAATGACGGCGCCGAAGGCAGTAAAGGATGGATATAAATTTGAGCATTGGACAACAGCAAGGGGAAGCGGCACGACTTCCTATTTGCCTCCCATCACTTCGGATTTTACCTATTGCGCCGGCTATTTGCTAACCAGAAAAAATATGTATGTGTTCGAACCGGGTGATGAACCGGAGGGCAGCACAGGTTCCGGTTATATGCTCTCAAGGTCATATACGAGAGCTATGATCACATTTAGCGATGCGAAATTGGAAGGATATGATTTTGCCGGATATTATGAAGATGAGGCATGTACGAAAAGGATCACCTGGGTGGAAACCGACTGGGAGAATTATACCGTATATGTGAAATTTGTAAAACCAAAGTACAAGATCGATTATGTTCTTCCTGAAGGTGTTGAAGTGACGGATCAGCATCCGAAGATGTATCATCCGCTGACAGGCACGAAAAAGCTTGAGAATCCTACCTTTACGGATAAAAACCTGGTGTTTGACGGCTGGTATCTGGACCCGGGGTATACGGTAAGGATCGATGCCATCCCGGCTTATACTGAAGGGGACATCACGGTTTACGGAAAATTTCACAGGCGTAAAACGACGGTTTATTTTGAACATTCCGCGCTCTATAGTATCGCTCCGAGTTTCAAAGGCACTGTTTGCATGCCTGACCCCATTACTGTAGAGACCGGAAGTGAGGATGTCATTCTGCCGGATGCCTATGCACAGCAGCATATCTTCTGCGGCTGGTTTAAAAACCATAAAACCATGCAGGAGGAAGACAGGATCTATTCCGTTCCGAAGGAGAGCCAAGTGGCAGACACGGGGATTACGGTATATGGCGCCTTTGCTGAGATCGACAGCACCATCAGTTATGAGACGGATGGCGGTGAAAACAGCACGAATAATCCGGTGACATATGCTTCGAAACTGGGCGTAGATTCATTTGGCCCTGCCTTAAAGCCGGGCTATCTGTTTACCGGATGGAAAGACAAACTATATAATTATGATGTGGCAAATATTCCGGCGAACAATGGCAGATGGAACAAAACCCTGTATGCAACCTACGAAAAAACGAAGTATGCCATCACCTATCATTTAAATGGCGGATATATCACAGCGGATAATCCAAATGGCTATAATGATGGAAATGACGCCATCACTTTAGTGCCGGCTGAGCGGTGGGGCAGCGAGTTTCTCGGCTGGTTTACGGATCCGGGATATGATGAAAGTACGAAGATCACACAGATCCCCGCAAACAGCACAAAGGATTATGAGCTGTATGCCAAATTCAAAGCCGTGATCGATCCCGTTTCCTATGAACCTGCAGGCATAACACACAACAACCCTGCGAAGTATGAAGAAGGGATCGGGGTGCCGGCTCTTTCGGATGCCGGTTTCCATGGAATGACCTTTGAGGGCTGGTATGCGGATCCGCACTTCAGACAGAAAATAACGGCAATCCTGCCATCGGAAACAGGGGAAAAGACGCTGTATGCGCAGTTTTCCGGCAAGATCACTTATGTTTTCAAAAAAGGGGAAAACAACGTGCGAAATCCGGAAACCTTCCTGTATGGCAGAGGCGCTGCGCTCTATCCCGCCTCCCTTTCCGGCTGCACTTTTGCCGGCTGGTACTTAGATGGTGATGTGAATAAAAAGGTTGACTACATTTCTTCGAAACAGACCGGTAATCCGGTCCTCTATGCAGGATTCCTGGATGCAGACGGTAATTTGATCATGGAAAAACCAAAGACACCGGATCCTCAGACACCAGACCCTGGAACAGGTCAGGGTCAGGGACAAGGACAGGTCAATGTGCCTACCGGCACAGAGCCTTTTGTAACAACAGCCCTTCCTAAGAAGAAGGGCACCCGCATCAAGGATGCCAAGAAGGAATATGAGTACATCGTGACGGATGATAACCCGGCGCACCCGAAGGTTTCTTTTTACAGATGCCTGAAAAAGAAAAAGAAGACGGTAAAGATCAAGACTACTTTTACCAAGGATAAAGTCAAATATGCTGTAACGGGTGTATCGGCCAAGGCTTTCAAGAACTGCAAGAAGCTGAAGAAGGTGACGATCCCGAAGAGCATAAAGAAGCTTGGAAAACAGATGTTTACAGGCTGCAAAGCCCTTCGCACCATAGAGATCAAGACCACGAAGCTGACCAAGAAGACCATTGCCAAAAAGGCTTTTACAGGCGTGCCAAAACAGGCAAAAGTCAAGGTTCCTTCCAAAAAGAAGAAGGCTTATAACAAGCTGTTTCACAAAAAAGGGCTTAGTAAACAGGTAAAAGTAAAATAATCAACCCCTATCGAAAAAAAACACAACACACCCCCGGATGGAGATAAAAAAATACACCACCGGGGGATTTTTATTCATTTCTTTTATGCAAAAAAGGAATTATGATGGTTTCATCAAAACAAGGGTTTTTGAAACCCGCAAACCTATTTTTCTTTCAAGGGGAGGAAACAGAATGAAAAAGAAAGCTTTAGCAGTATTATTGGCAGCAACTATGGTATTGGGACTGACCGCATGTGGCGGCGCAGCAGGCGGATCTTCTGATGCAGGATCTTCCGCACCGGCAGCAGATGCAGGATCTTCAGGCGGCGGCACCATCAAGGTTGGTATCATCAACAACGATCCGAATGAGTCCGGATATCGTACCGCTAACGACAAGGATCTGAAGGAAACTTTCTCCGCAGCAAACGGTTATGAAGCATCCTTCGCATACAGCCTTAAGAACGACGAGCAGATCACAGCAGCTCAGAAGTTCATCCAGGACG
>JAFZNL010000387.1 GCA_017550925.1 Lachnospiraceae bacterium
AAACGGAGACTGGGTGGATACGGAATGGATGTTTCGGAACCTTTCTTCGGATTACAAGGTGATCATCGTGGGAGACGCCGCCATGGCGCCAGAAGAACTTTATTCCAAAACCGGTATTACAGGGGACCCAATGGTGGACTATCCGGATGGGACTGGCTGAAACTCTTAAAGAGCCATTATAAAAAGATCATCTGGATGAACCCGAAAAGGCGCCCCGCCGCGCCCCCTGGAGAGAAGCGGAGACTGCCATCGGAGAACTTTTGCCTATGTATAAACTGACGGTCAGCGGCCTGAACCAGGGCATGAAAAAACTGATGGAGACAAGGTAAAAATGAGGCAGCCTGCAAGCGCGGAAAGCAGAAAAAAGGGGATGGCCGGTATCGTTTTATGGTCGGTGCTTGTTTTTTTCACTGCCTTGGCAGCAGCAGTTTTGTTTCTGTATCTATCAGCTTATATACCGCAGGATAAGGTTCGCAGGCAGTTTCAAAAATCAGCGGATCTGATGTGTGAAAACAATGTTTTTTTCTGCGCATATCAGAATACTGCATGCAGCAAGATCGACAGATATGCGGATTCCATTCTTTTGAACATTGCCTGGAACTTAAAGCCCGACATGCGGGAATTGATGTGGGCACCCTATTATCACGATGATCTTCAAAATGAAAATGACAGTCTGCGTGATACGGTATATAATGGGAAAGAAGCAAATCTTGAGTATGTGCGTTATTGGCACGGATCGGCTGCCGTTGTCCGGATATTACATCTTTTTTTGAACATTCGGCAGATTTATATTTTGCATGCGACCTTGCTGGTGCTTTTGACAGGCGTTCTTTTGACTATGCTGATAACTAAAGGAATGCGGCCGGAAGCTGTCGCTCTGGGGGCCGGAATGATCGGCATTAATGTGTGGTTTGTGCCCATGTCCCTGGAGTATTATTGGACCTTTCTGTGCATGCTCGCGGCATCGATCCTTGTGATCAGATGGATGGAAAAAGGTAAGGAGCACCGGCTGTGGACATTATTTTTGGCGACGGGAATGCTGACAGCCTATCTGGATTTTCTCTCAACGGAGACGATCACGCTGACGGTGCCGCTTCTTTTGGCTTTCCGGTATGAGGCAAAAAAAGCGGGAGAGAACGCTGAAAAACACCCCGCAGCGGGTAAGGCACAGAGTACAAATGAAAAAAAAGAGCATGCCGGCATGTTGCACAGGATCCGCCGGCCCTTCGGGATGTGTGTTTTCTGGGGGATCGGATATGTAGGCATGTGGGTCTTAAAATGGATCCTGGCTTCGTATATTACCTGCGAAAATGTGCTGCCTTATGTGAAGGGACATGTGGAAGAGAGGATCGGCAGCGGGATTGCAGCAGAAAGCCTTCCGTTTTATCTGATAAGAACCATCAGAAGGAATCTGTCCTGTCTTTTTCCCGCGGGATATGGTCCGGCAGGTGTCGCAGCCACAGCCACGATCCTATTGATAGTTTGCTACATTGGATTTGTCTATTATAATAAAGAGAATGGGAAGAAAAAACTGATAGAGAATGCACCGGTATATATTCTGATCATGATGATACCGTACGTGCGATATCTGGTATTACATAATCATGCATTTTTGCATTGTTTTTTTACATACAGGGCGCAGATCGCAGTGATCATGACAGTGTGCCTGATGCTGTATGATATCACGGATTTCAGGCACATAAAGAAGAGACGTGCCGGGCGGTCTTGACAGACTCAGTTAATAAAGCAGATAAAAGCAGTAATCATACATTTTAACAAAGGCGTTATTTGTGGTGAAGGAGGCAGACATGGAAAACAGAGAGATCAAAAGAAGAAGAAAACAGTTCATTGCCACGCTTATGGCATTTGTGATGATTGTCGGATCTTTGACCGGCATGCTTCCTGCAACAACGGCAAAAGCTACCGATAATGCTTATTTCCTGGGAGTTGGTAGTAATACCACCAATCAATATCCGGAGCTTTCTGTTGGCGACGAAATAGATCCGGGTGTAATATTAGCGTTTGGAGACCCGGATGAAGAAATCCAACCCACTTTCACTTTCCGTTATTATGATTTTAATTTATTAGAAAAGTTTAAGGAGGTAGAGGACAGTTCCGGTTCATATACCGTGGAAGACTATCCTGTCAATGGGGCAGATAAAGATCAGTTTGCCAGGTGGAAGGTTTCCCGATTAAACACTTCAAGCGGAGATGTGTTATGTGTAAATTTGGTGGCTATTGCGGGAACTGAAGAAGCAATTACATATCAAAAAAGTGATCAGAATTGGTTTGATGCAAATGATATGGGCATACCTGCTTCTCCTCCGAGCTTCTATACACCGGGATTTGCAATGCCAGGAGACTGCTTCCCGGATGCAGAATTAGGGATGTATGATGATAATTCTAATTATATAGAGTATCCGTTTATCGGCTGGTTCAGAAACGGTACGATCGGTGAAAGTGATTTATCGATCCGTGCAACCGGTATTGCGGCGACGGAAACTGCGCCTGTAACCTTGTATGCGCACTTTAGCCAGAATACGACAAAGCATAATATATCTTATAAAACGGTCAGTTGCAATGCGATACAATCCGACACCGAATACACGGATCACGTGAAATTCGTAAAGAGAGAAAACAATCCGGCAGATTTCTACGTGGCAGTGGGAGTTCCGAAAATCGGCGACGCGGAAACGGATCTGGAACACTATACATTTGACGGCTGGTATGATGCGGCAACTGGCGGAACCAAGTATCAAAGTATTCCGAGGAATACAACTGACAACGTCACTCTGTATGCACGTTTTGTTCCGAAAGAATACAGTATCACTTATGTGACAACTATGGGGAATCTGGAGGGAACAGTGTCAACAGATTCAGCCACCGGTTATCAGTATGGAACGGGTGTTTCGGTGGGAACCGGAGACGGAATGATCCTGGCTGCACAACCGAATGATAACCATTACGAATTCGAAGGATGGCACAAGCAATCCGATTTTTCTGATGATGCGATCACAGGCATCGATACATCAGAGTATGGGAATGTGACATTGTATGCTAAATATATACCACGCACAGTGGCTTTGTCATTAGATGATGGTGAGGGTGTATCTACGCATGGGGCAGCATCTCCGCAAACATTGACTTATGATGCAGTTCTGCCGCAGATTACAGTGCCGACAAAAACCGGATATGTGTTTGACGGATACTACCTTGAAGCCGGATCAGGACAGGCAAATGATGTTCAGTATATAAACGCAAATGGTGTATGGCAGAACGTTGCAGGAGTAACAGAGAATAATAAATGGAAATCCGATGCTGATTCGTTGTCCCTGAAGGCAAAGTGGACAGCAATAACAGCATCACTGACGTTAGTTGACGGGGGAAATGTAACGACTGCCGGATCGGCCGCTTCGGAACAACTGACATATGATGCTGCTATGCCGGAAATTATTACAGTGCCGACAAAAACCGGATATGCATTTAGCGGTTATTACAAATCCGGTACGGCCAGCCAGGCGAATGATGTTCAGTATATAAACGCAAATGGTGTATGGCAGCAGGTTTCGGGCGTAATCAGTGATGGCAAGTGGAAAGCAACGGATACCGAACTTGTGCTGAATGCGAAGTGGACTCCCATTCAGTATGCGATCGCTTTTGATAGTAATGGATCTACCGACTCCATGAACCCGATGACGGGACTTAAATATGACGCTGAGTATTCGATTTCGGCCAATACACTGACAAAGGATTATTATGACTTTGATGGATGGAAAATACAGGGCACAGAGACCACTTATGCTGATCAGGCAACTGTTAAAAACCTGACCTCTGTGAATGATGCAACCGTGACCCTTGTGGCACAGTGGAAAAAGAAAGATTATACCATCACTCTCGATCCGGCAGGCGGAAGTGTCAGTGATGATGCTTTTACGCAGGTACAAACAAGCGGCACCTATCAGCGGAAATATCAGGTGGGCGATGCATCCTTTACGCTGCCGACACCTACGAGAACGGAGTATCAGTTCAAGGGATGGAAACTCGAAGGCGCTGATCCTGCTTTCAATGTGACGATCACTACGAATGCACCTGAAAACAGAACCTACACAGCCGTTTGGGAGATCAATCGATACAGTGTGACATTTAAGGATGATGATGGAGAGGTGCTGAAAGCGGCAAAATCATATGACTATAATACGCCGGCCGCAAGCATTGAAAAACCGGCTGACCCGGCGGCAAAAAGAACAGATGAGTATACCTATACTTTTGCGGGGTGGAGTCCGACAATCGACACAGTGACAGGGGATGCAACTTATACAGCCACCTATACGGCAACGAAAAATAAGTATAATGTCATCTGGAAGGATGAAGATGGAACGGTTCTTCAAACGAAGGAATACGAGTATGGCACGTTACCGGCAAATATCGAAAAACCCGCCAATCCGACGAAGGATCG
>JAFZNL010000388.1 GCA_017550925.1 Lachnospiraceae bacterium
AGGAGGTTACAGTTATGACAAAACAGCAGATGGATGAGATTGAAACAAAACTGACAGCGGGATTGACACCAAACCAGAAGGCGGCAGTGGAAACGCTGGACCGGGATCTGGAGCTGGTGGCCTGTGCCGGTGCGGGAAAAACCAAGACCATTACCCACAGGATCATCAATCTCATCGCTCATGGGGTAAAGCCGGAAAATATCGTGGCCATTACTTTTACCAGAAAAGCCGCAGCAGAGATGTTAGGACGCATCTATAAGATCGGGCAGGAAGTTTTGGGAAATACCACCGGATTCGCGGGAATGTACATTGGGACCATCGATGCATTCTGCTTAAAGCTCCTGCAGGATTACAAGGAAGAGTATGCGAAGTATACCGTGCTTGATGAAGTGCAGACCAGGGTTTTTCTGGAGCGCTATGAAAGAAACGATCAGACAGGGTTTCGCGACTCAGTGATCGACAGGGCTTTTAACCTGAACAATTCCTATGATTATGAGTCCAGGGGTTACTATTCAGATGAGAAATTTTCCAAAAAGCTGGATATTTATGCCGGTCTGATGTCGATGCTCAACAGTAACTGGTATGACAAGCATTATCGTAATAAATGGTCAGATGACCTCAAGGAGATGCTGGGAAAATATAACAAATGTCTTTCCGATCATAAATACTTTGATTTTTCATCCCTGATCCGGTTGATGATCGAAGATCTGGATCCGGATTCCGATCAAAACAGAGGACAGATGTCCGATTTCGGAAGGATGGTATTTGAGAAAGTTAAGTATCTGACCATTGATGAGTATCAGGATACGAATCCCTCCCAGGAATACCTTACCAGGCTGTTTAAGCGCTATGGCAGTGCAAATATCTGCGTGGTAGGAGATGCGGATCAGACCATCTATCAGTTCCGCGGCAGTGATGAAAGCAATATCCTGACTTTTCATGAAAAATACAATGCCAGACTGATCCATCTGAATGAGGATTTCCGAAGCACGGAGGCCGTGATCGATATCGCATCAAAAGTGATCGGCGTGGCGCACAGAAATGATCCTTCCTATGTGAGCATGGTACGGGGACGGATCGAAGGCGCTGCTCTTGGCTATGAGAGAGGGGATACGGTCTGGTCTGAGTTTGACAGTTTTGAGGCCGAGGCTGATTTTATTGTAGATCGGATCAAGGAGTTAAAGGAAAACGGGATCCCCTACATGGAAATGGCGATCCTTTTCAGAAGCCGCAGGGAAACGGATTACGGCAGGACGCTGGTGGATTTTCAAAAGACCATGGCGGAAAAACTGCAGGCAGAGGGGATCCCCTATATTGTCGAAGGTCTGAACAATCTGTTTTTAACCAAAGAATATGCGGCAGCTTGTGAGATCTTCCGGTATCTGTATGAAAAAATGGCAAGGGGGATCCCGGTATCCAAGGGGGTATGGCGGTATGGTTATCTGTCCGGAGACGATGTGGCAGAGAAGGAAACAGAGGCCCGGCAGTGCCTGAAAGAAGCATGGCTTGCCATTGATCACCCAATAGAAGAGAGCGGCCTCGAAAGATCCATTGAGCAGCTTGCGGCTATCAACTGGGAGGACAGAAAATTCGGTCATGAATGTAATATGCAGCAGATCTA
>JAFZNL010000389.1 GCA_017550925.1 Lachnospiraceae bacterium
ACAGATCAGGAGACGTTAACCTATGAAAAAACTCGCAGTCATGTTTCCGGGGATCGGATACACAACAGACAGGCCGCTGTTGTACTATGCATCCAAACTGGCGGCAAAGTACGGATATGAATCGGTCCGTCTGGATTTTCGGAATATCAAAGGCGGAAAAGAGGCGTTGAAGAATCCGGAAAAGCTGCAGACGCTGCTGGGGCAGGGGATCGATACCGCCATGGCCGGACTGGCAGAGACGGATTTTTCGGAATATGGGGATATCATTTTTATCTCCAAAAGTTATGGAACTGTGATCGCCGCTGCCATCGCAAAGCAGCAGGGCATCCCTGCAAAGCAGGTTTATCTGACGCCCATTGCTTCGTTTGCCGATTTTGTGCAGGAGGGCAACGGGATCGCATTTTTCGGCACGGCAGATCCATTTGCAAATGCGGATGAGATTGAGAGAATCTGCAAAGAGAAGGGATTGAAGTGGCACAGAGTGCCCGATGCCAATCATTCCCTTGAGACAGAGGATGTGTACCGGAATATCGAGGTGCTGAAAGAAGTGCTGCGGGAAGTGGAGAAGCTCATAACAGCATAATGAACGGATACGGGAAAGTGAGCATCCGGACAGATTGCGGAAAACAGATGGATTGATGATTTGTTAAGATAATTATCCAAACAGAACAGGGGAAAAACATGAACGACAAACGTACAGAGAAACCGATCACCAAAGCCAGGCTGGCAGTCCTTGCCTTCGGCAGTTTTTTACTGACCGCATTTTTGCTGATCGCGCTGGTGGCCGGGATCATTTTGATCCGCTCCATAGCGGCAAACGGTTTTATACAGGCATTCAAGGACGGCTGGGGATGGATCCTGCTGACCATCGTTGCTGAGGTGATCATCTTCTGGGCAGGCATTATCATGGTTTATCTGACGAGCGTGCAGCTGGGCATCAAGATGCGCATCATCGGCATCATCTGCGGCTGGATCCCCATCGTTCATTTAGTGGTTTTGCTGATGATCCTGTCGACGACCTGGAGCGAATACTTTTTTGAAAGCAGCAAAATGCGGCTGGACAAAAAGCGGGCATCTGAGCAGATCTGCGCCACCAAGTATCCGATCCTCATGGTGCATGGCGTGTTCTTCCGTGACTTTAAGTATTTCAATTACTGGGGCAGGATCCCGAAGGAGCTTGAGACAAACGGCGCCCGGATTTTTTACGGCAATCATCAGTCCGCTGCAGCGGTGGAAAACAGCGCCCAGGAGATCGCGGACCGGATCCACGCCATCGTGGAAGAGACGGGCTGCGAAAAGGTAAATGTGATCGCCCATTCCAAGGGCGGCCTGGATACTAAGACGGCCATCGCGCTGAAGGGCATGGCGCCTTATGTGGCATCCCTGACTACCATCAATACGCCCCATATGGGCTGTGAATTTGCGGAGTATCTGCTGGGGAAGGCGCCCCAGGGACTGAAGGACAAGGTGTCCGGCGCTTATAATGCAGCACTGAAAAAAGCCGGGGATGAAAATCCCAGCTTCATGGATGCGGTGACAGACCTGACGGCAGGAAAATGCAAATCCCTGACGGAAAAACTCTCTGCCTTTGATTATCAGGGCGCAGGCGTCTATACCCAAAGCTACGGCTCCTGCATGAAGAAAGCAACCAGCGGCGCGTTTCCGCTGAACATGAGTTATCTTCTGGCAAAATATTTCGACGGTCCCAACGACGGACTGGTGGGAGCAGGGTCTTTCAAGTGGGGCGAGAATTATACCTATCTGGAAAATACCAAAAGCAACCGGGGAATCTCCCACGGCGATATGATCGACTTAAACAGAGAGAACATCAAAGGTTTTGATGTCCGGGAGTTTTATGTGCAGCTGGTAGCTGATTTAAAGAAACGAGGATTATAATCTAAAAAAACCTGTCGGTATATCGTAACAGGGGATATGACGGATTACAACACAGGATCGATATGGAAGCAGAAAAACAGGGAGTGAAGAAAAACCGGGAAGTCCTGATGACAGAGGGACCCCTGTGGAATAAGATACTGGCTTACGCGCTGCCGTTGGCGGCTACCGGGATTTTGCAGCAGTTTTTTAACGCTGCGGATATCGCGGTGGTGGGCCGTTTTACCGGCGCGCAGGGACCGACTGCCATGGCAGCGGTGGGCGCCAACAGTCCGGTGATCGGTCTTGCCATCAATACACTGATCGGCGTATCCCTTGGGACAAATGTCGTTATCGCCAATGCCATCGGCAGCGGCGATCATAAAACCGTGAAAAAGGCGGTGCAGACTTCCATCTGCATGGCGCTGATCGTGGGCGTTATCATGGCGCTCATGGGACAGATCCTGGCAAATTCTGTGCTCCATGCCCAGAATATCCCTGATGAAGTATTTCCCTATGCGGTCCGGTATTTTCGAATTTATTTCTTGGGGTCCCCGGTGATCCTTTTGTACAATTTTGAAGCAGCCATCTTCCGCGGCGTGGGCAATACCAAAACACCGCTGATGGCGCTCGTCTTTTCCGGCGGGCTGAATATTGCGCTGAACCTGTTTTTTGTCCTTGGCCTGCATATGACGGTGGAAGGCGTTGCCATCGCCACGGTGGTATCCAACCTGACCAGCGCAACCATTTTATTCTATGACCTGTTAAAGGCGGATTCCGTGGCGAAGATCAATATCAAAGATCTGTCCATTGATTTCCGCGTCCTGGCCAAGATCCTGCGGATCGGCATTCCGGCGGGACTGCAGTCGGGGGTTTTTAATCTGGCAAACATGATCATCCAGACTGCCATCAATTCCTTAGGGACCATCGTTATGGCGGCATCCAGCGCGGCCTTCAACATCGAGGTCTTTGTCTGGAATGTGATCAATGGTTTTTCCCAGGCCTGCACCACCTTTACCGGGCAGAATTTCGGCGCCGGCAAGATCAAGCGGTGCAAAAAAGCGGCCCTTCTTTGCTGGGGAGAGGGTCTCTTGTTTATGGGCTCTGCCATTTTTCTGGTGCTGCTCCTGGGCCATCAGATGCTGTCCATCTTTAATACGGATCCGGAGGTTATCCGCGTCGGCTATATCAGGCTGGTGCTGATCTTCTCCGCTTATATTTTCTCGCTTACCTACGATACCATGTCCGGTTACCTGCGTGGTTTTGGGATTTCCGTTGTGCCGGCGATCCTGACCATGGTGGGCGTCTGCGGCGTGAGGATCACCTGGATCTACGGGGTGTTCCCCCATTATCGCTCTTTTGCGAATATCATGCTGGTCTATCCCATTTCCCTTGCAGTGACGGCGGGCCTGATCTTTTGTGCCCTCTGCTACTATAAGCCCTACAAAAAGTGGGGCAATACCTCTTCTGTCGGATCGGAGTGAGATTTCGATGATTTTTCTCTTGAAAATTCCCTGAAAAATGGACAGAAACCGAAAAATGCGGTACAATATTAAAGATTATGCGAAAGTGCGTAGTTGAATTATTGTGAAGAAGTACAAAGTCCGGTATGAAAAGCCGGAGTGATGAATGACTGAATAAATTAGAGTATAAAAGGAACAGGAATGGAAGTCGAAAAAATCCTGGATGCAGGCAGCGGCATTTTAAGCGATGTCATGGCTGCGGTAGAATCAAATCATTATCAGGATCTGGGGAAAAAGATCTCTGACCGGGTTGTAGATGCCACCGGGGCTGTTTCGAATACGCGAAATACCTCCGGAGCGTATACGCATACCGGCGGACCATCAGCCGGAACCTACTACAGACAAAGTTCATCTGCCGGTCCGGCTCAGGGCGGACCGCAAAGAGGACCCGAAGTATATACAGGAACTGTGGAGCCCACCAACAGGAAGGACGGTGTGTTCCATACCAATTTTGCTGACGGCAAGGCTTTTGGCGCAGACAGGACCGGTGCGCCCGGGGGGAATTACCAGGGCGGGCAGCAGGCGCGTCAAAATACAAACTACCAGAATGCAGGTCCAGCTCAGAGTGAGGCAAACACAAACAGGCATGCGAACCAGGGAGCGCAGAATTTTTCACAGGGAGCTTATTCTTCCGATGCCTATAGGCGGTTTTCCT
>JAFZNL010000390.1 GCA_017550925.1 Lachnospiraceae bacterium
ACCGCCGATGGCTCCGAGGAAACATACGAAGGAACCACAGGAAAGGTCGATATTACCACCGGTAAGCATACACATCAGCATACCGGTTGCAAGAACGAATACGTAAGCATTCTGTGTAATAAGTGCGTTAAAGTTCATGGGGCTGAACATTCCGCCGGCTGTCCGAATCGTGAAAAAGATATAGACCAGGACAAGGATGATCAGCATTGCATTTTTCTTGAGTAATTCTAAATATTTTTTATCCATGTCTATCCTCCTCCCTTACTTTTTCTTCTTGTTGGACAGCACGTCAAAGACGATCGCTACTAAAACGACGATACCTTTGACAACCTTCTGGTAGTTTGCTTCCATACCCATGATACTCATACCCATGTTGATGACACCCATGAGAAGAGCACCGATCACGATACCGAATACATTTCCTTCACCGCCGTATGCGCTGGCGCCGCCGATAAAGCAGGCTGCAATGGCGTCCATTTCGTAACCTTGTCCGAAAGTAGGCTGTGCCTGGGTTGCTCTGGCAACTGTCAGGATACCTGCAAGACCTGCCATCAGACCCATGTTTACGTAAGCGAAGAAGTAAACTTTTCTGGGATCGATACCGGAAAGCCTGGTAGCTTTTTCATTACCGCCGACTGCATACAGATAACGGCCGATGGTAGTGTTTCCGGTGATGTAGCCATAAGCAAGAAGTACAAGTCCGATCCAGATCAGGGAAGTCGGAATACCCTTGTAGTTTGCAAGCTTGTAGAAGAACCAGATCACAGCTGCGCAGATGATCACTGCCTTAACAACGACGCCAACGATGGGCTCTACCTCGTAGCCTTTCTTCTTGGCTGCAAGACGATTCTTAACGATCATTGCCACATATACCACTGCCAGGATGATACCTAACAGAAGGCAGGTGATGTTGATGTTCTGACCGTGGAAAAAGTCGGGAACGTAGCAATCTGCGCCGCCGCCGAATACGTTCAGGAAAGTGGTATTTCTGATACCAACTGCAAAACCCTGAAGTACGACGTTGGACAGTCCACGGAAGGCATACATACCTGCCAGTGTTGCAATGAAAGGCGGTACCTTTACATATGCGATCCAGAAGCCCTGCCAAGCACCGACTAAAAGTCCGCCGATCAGCATAACTGCAACTGCGATCCAAACGTTGATGTCTTTATCCATCATGACTGCGCCGATACCGCCGACAAAACAGATAACGGAACCGACTGCAAGGTCGATGTTACCACCGGTCAGGATACAGAGCAGCATACCTGCTGCAAGCACGAACACATATGCGTTCTGTGAGATCAGGTTGTTAATATTCTGCGGAAGCAGGATGTTTCCGCCGGTTTTCACCTGGAAGAAGATCACGATCACAACGAGAGCGATCGCCATAGTATATTTTTTCAAAACCTGTGCAAAATTTATATTCATACTGCAGATCCCCCTCCTTCCTCAACTTCTTTCTTTTCTTCCTTGGGCGCTGCTCCTGTTGACTGCAGGATGCATGCCATAATGTTCTCCTGGGTTGCATCTTCAGCTTTCATCTCGCCTACGAATTTACCCTCATTCATAATGTAGATCCGATCGCTCATGCCGATAACCTCGGGAAGTTCGGAGGAGATCATCACAACGGATTTTCCTTCCTTCGCAAGATTATTGATGATGCAGTAGATCTCGTACTTCGCACCAACGTCGATACCTCTGGTAGGCTCGTCGAGGATCAGGATATCCGGATTGGTAAACATCCATTTTGCAAGGAGAACCTTCTGCTGGTTACCACCGGAAAGATTACCTACATTCTGTTCTACGGAAGGGGTTTTGGTACGCAGTTTTTCTTTGTACTGTACTGCGATCTGGTATTCCTTATCAGCATCGATGATACCGTTTTCGGATACGCCCTTCATATTTGCCAGAGATGTGTTCACTCTGATCGGATTGGAAAGAACAAGTCCGTTTCCTTTCCGGTCTTCTGTTACGTATGCAAGTCCGGCATCAATTGCTTCTCTCGGATTCTTCAGCGTGGTTTCCTTGCCACCGATACTCAGTGTTCCGGTGATCTCGGAACCATAGGATTTTCCGAAGATACTCATGGCAAGCTCTGTACGGCCGGCACCCATCAGACCATAGATACCGACAACCTCGCCCTTTCGAACCTTGAAGTTAACATTGTCCACAACCTTACGCTCGGTGTAGATCGGATGGTTAACCGTCCAGTTCTTAACTTCCATATTGACATCGCCGATGGGAACATCCTGTCTCTTCGGGAAACGGTCGGTGATCTCTCGACCAACCATGCCCTTGATGATGCGGTCCTCATCGATCTGCATCGTATGGCAGTCCATGGTCTCAACAGTAGAACCGTCGCGGACTACTGTGATCTTATCTGCAACATACACCACCTCATTGAGCTTATGGGTGATGATGATCATTGTCATCCCCTGTTTTTTAAACTCCAGCATCAGATCCAGAAGCGCCCTGGAATCCGTCTCATTCAGTGACGAAGTAGGCTCGTCAAGGATCAGGAGTTTTGCGTTCTTAGCAAGCGCTTTCGCGATCTCAACCAGCTGCTGCTTACCGGTACCGATATCTTTTACCAGTACTCTGGAGGACTCGGAAAGTCCAACCATCTTCAGGTATTTATCAGCCTCGCCGTAGGTTTCGTTCCAATTGATCGCGTTTTTGTTTCCACGCTCATTACCCAGGAACATGTTCTCGCCGATGGACATCTGCGGAACCAACGCCAACTCCTGGTGAATGATAACGATTCCTTTTTGCTCGGAATCTTTGATGGTTTGAAACTGACAAACCTCCCCGTTGTAAACAATATCGCCTTCGTAGGTCCCGTAAGGATAAATGCCGGAAAGGACATTCATCAGAGTGGACTTACCCGCTCCGTTCTCACCAACCAGAGCGTGGATCTCGCCCTCCTCTACCTGGAGGTTCACATTGTCGAGGGCTTTTACGCCCGGGAAGGTTTTGGTGATATTTTTCATTTCTAGAATTATATTCGCCAAAGTATATCCCTCCGTTCTCTTGAAAGAACAGGCGGGCAACTTACCCGCCTGTTCTCATTTCTTATTGGGTGCTTTTTTTATTTCAGCTGATCCTCGGTGTAGTAACCGGAGTCGATCAGGATTTCCTTGTAGTTGTTAGCATCTGCAAATACAGGCTCGCAAAGGAAAGAAGGAACTGTGATCACGTTGTTGTTGTAGGTGTTGGTATCGTTAACATCAACGGTCTGTCCGCTGAGGATCTGGCCTACCATCTTAACAACCTGGTCTGCAAGAGTACGGGTATCCTTGAATACGGACATGGACTGCTTGCCAGCGATC
>JAFZNL010000041.1 GCA_017550925.1 Lachnospiraceae bacterium
TCGAACATTGAAAAGATATCGGGTTGCTTTCTAAATATCCTTGAATAGCGTAAAATCTTGAAGGTATATCGGCCGAAACCAAACAAAGGCCATATTCGATATTCATATTTATGTAGCCTGAGTTATATCAGGTAGAGGCATTAGGCTAATGCCATTAAAAGACCGGAGTGCATGCGCTTCGGGAATTTATAAATATCAACCACGAGTTGGTAAATAGCCAATCTGATACAATGTTATGCCATAGATGTTTAAACATATATGACCTGGTGTACTGAAGTAGATAGTTTAAGATTCGGAGGAACCTGCGTGGACCCGCACATAGTCATACAACTGATCATTTTGGTGATATTGCTCCTATTATCCGCCTTCTTTTCATCGGCGGAGACAGCCCTGTCGGCTGCCAATCCTGTCCGGATCCATTCGCTGGCAGAAGAAGGCGATAAGCGTGCAAAGCGCTTGGATTTCATTCTGGCGCATCCGGGAAAAATGCTTTCCACCATCCTGATCGGAAATAACATTGTCAATATCTCCATAACCTCCCTTGCCACGACGCTGACCATAAAGCTGTTCGGCAGTGTATTGGTAGGCGTGATGACGGCTGTATTGACAATCTTGATCCTGTTATTCGGAGAGATCATCCCTAAAACGGCGGCGCGTCTGTATTCCGAAAAGTTAGCGCTCACTTACTCTTTATGGATCAGGATGCTGATGGTGGTATTGACACCCATCATCATTTTGATCGATATTTTGTCTAAGTTTTTACTTACCATTGCAGGCCTGGATCCGTCCAAGCGTCCCAGCGTTATGAGTGAAAAGGAATTGATCACTTATGTGGATGCCAGCCATGAAGAGGGCGTGATCGAAACGGATGAAAAAGAGATGATCCTCAACGTATTCGATCTGAATGATTCCCTTGCCAAGGATATTATGATTCCCAGGATCGATATGACCATGATCAATGTGGAGGCTTCCTACCGGCAACTTTTATCCCTGTTTCAGGAAAGTATGTATTCCCGTATTCCCGTGTATGAAGAGGATACACAGAATGTGATCGGTATTGTGATGCTCAAGGATTTTTTCCTGATCCAGAATCAGGCAGGGTTTTCTATCCGGAGTATCTTGCGCGAGCCTTATTATACCTATGAGACAAAGAAAACGGATGAGCTTTTACATGAGATGCAGGAGAGCAGCAGTTCGCTGGCTATCGTGTTGGATGAGTATGGATCGGCAGCAGGACTGATCACATTGGAAGATCTGCTGGAAGAGATTGTGGGTCAGATCAGGGATGAGTATGACGAATCGGAGAAGGAACTGATCCGGCAGACAGAGGATGCTAATATTTATATGATCGCAGGCTCGGTAAAACTGGATGATGTAAATGAAGCACTGCATACAGATCTGGATTCGGAACACTATGATTCTATTGGTGGTCTGATGATCGAACAGCTGGACAGGCTGCCCCATGAAGGGGAAACGGTAGTGTTAAAGAGCGGTTATTGGCTCCGGGCAGAGGAAATCGTAAAGAACCGGATCAAGTTTGTGAGGCTGACGCTGCCGAAGGAAGAAGGCAGTGCGGGAGAAGAACGGGATGGGAAGGATCTCGCATCTGTCAACGCCACCGATAGCCTGCCGTCAGGGGGAAGCCAATCTGATTCGACTGGTGAATAGATGAACAAAATGATATGGTTCGGTTGGTGAATGGATTAACAAAATGATCTGATCAGATTGGTGAATAGATGAAACAATCTAACGTAAAAGATAAAGAGACCACAAAGGAACGGAGCGGCTATGCAAGCCGCTCCATTAATTTTGGCAATTCTTCAAAGGCATCGATACGATATTCGGCGGCAGGGATCTCTCCGTAGCCGTAGGCGGCGTGAATGAAGGTGGCTCCTGCAGCAACGGCACTGTCGTAGTCGCCCTGGATATCTCCGAGATAGAAGGTTTTCTCTAAGTGGTTTCGCTGCATCACCAGGGCGATGTTATCTGATTTTGGTTTCAGGGTTGTGCCGAAGTCTTCGTGGTCATCAAAGTATTTTTCAAGGCCATGGTATTCCATAAATGCTTCTATATAACCCTGCTGGCAATTGCTGACAATGGCCAGGAAGTATTTTTCGGACAGGATCTTCAGGGTTTCCTCAAGAGCAGGCATCAACACGCCGCCATGCTGACGCAGGTAATCATTTTCATGATCGGTGCAGAGCGTCATCAGTTCAACAGCCCGATCCTTCGATACAGTATCAAAAAACTCATAGGCGATCTCTGTCATGGTTTTTCCCATCAGGTTCATCATATCCTCGACTGTGCCCCTTTTATGAAAATCGGGCTGCTGGTCGATGACTTCATTCCAGGATTCAATCACGGCCTCGGAACTGTCCCAAAGCGTTCCGTCCAGGTCGAAGAGGATGCCGATTTTTTTATCTTTCATATTGTCTCCTTTGCTTTATTTGATAAACAACGGCTCCATTGTATCAGATTGTGTTTGTTCTGGCAATCTTTGTATTGCAAAATCCGTGCTTTCCGTTGTGGAATATGCTCGTCGTTTCGATTGACAGAAAGTGGTGAAAAATGGTAAATTTACTGTGTATGGGTAATTGGCAATTTAGTAGATTATAGAATACTGAAACTATTGCAGCGTAGCGAAACCGGCAGCGATATATAAAACGTAATTCTATAATGAAATTGTTGCAAATTGACACTATATTCAGAGAGGCGGAGATTATGAAAAAAATCATGGAAAGATGTATGGCGATGCTCCTGGCAATTGTGCTGATGCTCTCGGTATTTCCGGAGGCGTTTTATGAGGGCTTGATTCCGGCTGAAGCAGCAGAGACGGAGGAAGAGACCATTTCACCGGAGAAAGCCGGTGTGTGGATCACTGTAGCTGATGATTGGGAATATACGGCAGATGTTTCCAAACAGGAAGTCGTTTTGGATCGCTACATTGGTACGGAGAAGGATATCGAGATCCCAAGCGTCATGACGATCCCTTCAGGGATGGATACGGTGGAGTGCCAGGTTATCCTGCGTTCCATGTTTGGACCTTATGTAAAAGACGGAGCAGCGTCAACTGCATCGCAGGTGACGGAGATCATCGTCGATGAGGGCGTGCAGTGCTATCCGGATGCAACGCAAATGTTTGCGGGCTGCACTTCAATGACATATCTGGATCTTTCTTATCTGAACACGGAAAATGTCACCTCTATGAAAGAGATGTTCAAAGATTGTAATGCGTTGGAAACAATTTATGTATCGTCGGCTTTCCGGGTGGGAGATGCCACTGATACAAAGGATATGTTTGCAGGCTGCAGTTCTCTCAGGGGTGAACAGGGTACAGGATATTCTGTTCTTCAGACAGACGGAACCTTTGCAAGGGTAGACTTAGGTCCCCAGTCCATAGCACCCGGCTATTTTACGAGCAGCACAGTTGCCCAGGATGCTAAATATCCGCTTTCTTATTCCTTTATCAACAATTTTGACGGATTCAAGTACACACAGGGGTATCAGATCCCGGCAGAACGTTTTGATGAGTTCTACGGAAACCGTATGGGACCTTATATGGAACAGATGTACAATGATGATTGGAACGGCAGCTGCTACGGCCTTTCCACAACCGGCTCTTTGTTCTATACAAAGAAACTGAACCTGGATGCCTATTGCAAGGATGTAAAAGCTTTCTCATTAGCAGAGGCAAATATCACCGAAACAGGCGCGCCGAAGGATGATGCGCTCAAAAAACTGATCGAGACCCTGCAGATCACCCAGTTTGATCCCAGGATCCAGCTTTGCTATTTCATGAATACGAACATTCAGGATGCCATGAATTATCTGGTGACAGAGGGAAAACCGCTGATCCTTGGATTATTCGGACCGGAAGGCGGTCATGCAGTTTTGGCTTACAGCATGGAGGATATGGGTGACAATTACCATAATATTCACATCTATGACAGTAACTGGCCGCTGGAAGACCGTTATATCGAAGTCCATAAAAATACAGAGGGCGGAAAAACCACATATGAGTGGCTCTATGATCTCGGTGACCCTTCAGATCCTGATATAGGCAGTCTTGAGTGGAGTACATACCGCAATAAGGAACTGGGAGATGATGAAGCTTGCTTTGTTTCCTATATCCCTTATGATCTGTATACCAGTGTTTATCAGGATAAAGGACTCTATCAGCTGGCAGATGTGCTGGGTGATGAGGACGAAGAATGGACAGCCGAAGATCAGGCAGCCTACGATGACTGGGTTTGGGATCAGGCTCTCGAGGATGTGTATGAAAAGTATCCCTGGACCGAGGAAGAAGAAAAGCAATATCAAGATAAGACCGGAGAATTTGCAGAGGGGAAGGTAGCGTCCGAACAAGAATTTTACGGCTTTGACTTCTTTGGTTATGATGCCTGGAATGAAAAGGATGAAGATGCATTCCAGAAACTCATCGCGGCCGGGATCAAGCCGGCCACTGCGGCTGAACTGGCAGCTGAAGAAGATAAAGGTAACGGATGGAGTGAACTGGAAGAAGTTCGTTATAATAACTGGCTGAACAGTGGAGCAGACCTGGAAGAGCTTAATGAGGGGGGGCTGTATGAAGATCTGAAATTCCGTATGCGCTTCAGAATGCGTTTCCGTATGCGTTTCCGCATGCGCTTCCGCATGCGCTTCCGTATGCGCTTCAGGATGCGCTTCCGTATGCGTTTTCGCATGCGCTTCCGTATGAGGGCAATGCTGGTCGGCAACAGCAATTATACGGTTTCCTCTGTGGATGAAAAAGGTCAGTCCCAGGTGGCGGAAGTGACCGGTGACAAACTGACCATCGCTGACAGCGCAAAGGATTCCGTATTTGAGATGAAGAATACCGGCATCATCAATCAGGACGAAATGGATAAGATAACAGCACGGGAAACGAAAAAGCACATCCTCTATGTGCCTGCTGATTCCGATACCAAGGTGGAAAAGAAAGCCGGAGAAGAAAAGCTGAGTGTGGTAATGGTGGATGCAGATGAGTTGGTCAAGGCCAACACAACAGGTGACAGCATTACAGCCAACGTGAATACAGAAAATGCGGATGAGGATGTCCGGATCAAAGGAAAGGTGGGCGATACCTTTGCCGTTACCGGAATCGTAAAGGATAAAAACGGCAATGACATGACCATCAACGGTAAGATCACCGGAAATACTGCTGAAAAAACCGAAGGCAAGATTGAAAAGCAGGAAGGAAGACTGAAGCTTGAGAATGTTGAGATCACTTCCATCGCAGCAGATGATCAGTCTCTCTTTGGCGGCGGAACGCCCGCGGCAGGTTCCACCACTGCTATTAAAGACTGTACAGCTGCTATGCAGCTTAGCAGCGTGCCTTATACCGGAAAAGAAGTATATCCCGGCGTGAAGGTGACATACAATGGTAAGGATCTTGTGGAAAATGAAGATTATACCCTGAGCTATGCCGACAATGTGAATGTTGGTACCGCTACAGTTAAGATCCTGGGCATGGGAAAATTTGCAGGACAGACACAGCTGCAATTCAATATCGTATCTGCAATTCCGAATCAGGCGACTACGACTTCAGTAACACCCCAAACGCCTGCCAAGATTGTGAAATACAGTGCAAAGAAAGGCACTATTGCAGCAAAGAGCGTGAATCTGAAGAAAATGTATTTCTCAAAAGTGAAAAACATTGCGAAGTACAAGATCACCAAGGGCAAGAAGTACGCCAGTGTTTCCGCAAAGGGAATCCTGACGGTGAAGAAAACCGGAAAGGTGACGGTACAGGCGATCAATAAGAAGGGAAGAGTTGTTGCAGAAAAGACGCTGAACCTGGTAGTGCCGAAACTGACCAAGAAGACTGTAACGGTGAAAAAGAAGGTAAAGACGGTGGATCTGAATGATTATGTGAATTCCACTGTGAAACCGTCCTCTTTCGCAAGCTCGAATAAGAAGATTGCAAAAGTGAATGCGAATGGTGTTCTGACGCTGAAGAAAAAAGGAACGGTAACCATCACGGTGACCTTCTCCAACGGGAAGAACACGACAGCGCGGAAATTGAAGTTGAAAGTGAAGGTAAAATAAACACCCCTCATTTAACTTGGATAGTAAAAAACAGGATAACTAACAGATATGGCAAACCACAAGGAAGAGTATGATCAATTTGTAGACCGCATGGCGAAGATCCGGTATTTAAGTTCGCCGGCGCTCTATGATATGGATGATGCGCAGGATTATGCAAAAAGACTGAGAAAGAATTTTCAGGCCATCGGGCAACTTGCAGAGGAA
>JAFZNL010000391.1 GCA_017550925.1 Lachnospiraceae bacterium
CGATCAGTTTATTGACCTTGGTGATGGTCTTTCCCATACTTGCATCGACGATTTTATCCAGCCACTCAAAATTGCTCCTGTCGATATCCCCAAGGTACACTTTTTCCATAATGATCGCAGATGCTTCGCCGATGGAAAGAACGATAGAGCCGGCAACGATTGCATTTAGGACATCCGCTGCCAGGTTCGCCACGCCGGGGATCAGTTTCAGTTTATTGATCGCCGCCTTGGCTACGATCCCCACAGTACCCGCCTCTATGATCCTGGTAACCACGCTGTTTACGTAGTTGTCTTTCTTGTCCAGGTTATAGGTTTTTGCGATCTTCATGACAAGCGCTGTTTCCAGCGGCGCCAATATCACCCCGTCCGGTATCGGAATGGGAACCGCACCTACCACGGTTGCTGTCGTCGCTGATGCGATCGTTGTAACCTGGGCCGAGACTCTTTTGCGTTTCAGCTCATATTTCTTGACCGCTTCTTCCGATGCTGCAACTGCTGTGTCCAGATTTGCTACCGTAAACTCGATCAGCTCATCGATACCTCTGGACTCAATATCTTCGCCCTTCGGCGGCACCGACAATACCGGGATGATCGCCAGCGGCATACCCGTTTTCTTGCCAACACGCTCGAATGTATCCCGGACCATTGCGATGTTGTCATCATCTTCTGCAATGAAAAATGACTTCGTCAGAACTACAATGATCGGAACACTGTGCCATTCCTTTTTTACCTCTTCAAGCGTTTTTACTGTCTGCTTTGTAAAACGCTTCGACGTCGCATCAACGCAAAACCATAACATGTGGATGCGGGGCTTCTCGCCTTTCAGCCCCTCCTTCATCCAAGTCTTCATGTCCTTGACCGCTTTTTTCGTATTCCATAAATTGAATTCAAAACCGCGGCTGTCGATCAGGCGGAAATTCAGATCTTCAGACTCATAGCAGCGCATTTTCTCCGTACCGGCTTTCCCCATGCCGACATGCGCTTCTTCTCTTCCCAACACCGTATTGATCAATGTGGATTTTCCTGCGCCTGAAGTTCCGACAACCAAAATGTTTGCTTTGTTATCCATAGTTTTGACTCCCCCTTTTTATCTACAGACTTTTTTTCAAATACTGTGGCGGAACTGCCTTTGTAAGCCAGACTCCATTCACAGATCGATAGAACACGATGCCATCACTGTGCATATCGCCACTTTTCACAATATAAATCACGGGCTTTCCGTGTCTTCTGCCGACCTTTTCAGCCGTTTCTAAATCACCTGACAAATGAACATACAGTCGTGATTTCGGAATCAAACCTTGTTCATCGATCGAAGCAGTGTACTTCTCTCCGGTGCCATGATACAAAATCTCCGGCGGTGTTACCTCTTCCAGTTCCACATCAACCGGAATGGAATGCCCCTGATTGGCACGGATCAAAGTTTTATCCTCATTAAATGAGTACCGCTGTTTTTCGTCCTCTGCGACGATCCTCTCAAGCCTTTCCATATCCAAGGTGTGGTGCGATCTATTTACACCTTCGATCAACTCCTCAACATTCGCCCAGCCATGTTCATCGAGAGTAATCCCGATGGTTTCCGGCTTGTGCCGAAGAATGAGTGATATAAACTTACTGACTTCTTTATCTTTCATTTGGGTTTCCTTCTTCCGTGAACGGAATGCTTTACTATTTCTATGCTGGCGAATCTCCAAATCCTACATCGACTCTACGCATCCAATCTCCGTATAAATCATCCCATTTTTTCCGAATTCAGATTGCATGAGGGAAACTCTTGTGGCTGTCATGTTTCCCTTTGGCGGATCAGACACCTGGATCTTACCACCCTTACAGAAATACTTCCGGATCAGCGTGATATGCGGCGAAAACCGCTTCTTGTCGAAAGGAATCCCCTGATCGGCAAGTTCGCGACGAAGCCGCTTGACATACGCTACAAGCTGCGGATTCTCGGTCAGCCCAACCCAGAATAAATCCCCAAAGCTTCCCACGCCATTCAAGCTAATCTCCATTGGCTCAAACTCCACCTGCGCCATGGCATCCAACACTTCATCCGGATTGCCATAATCACCGATGAACGCCAGCGTGAGATGCAGATTCTCCCGCTTGGTGTAATTTCCTCGTACGCCACTGCTCTTTAGATTGTTCTGGAAATCGGTCAGGGTGTCGAGGATGTTTTCTTCAAATTGGAGTGCGATAAAAAGTCTCATAGTATTTCACTTGAAATGAGTAATTTATTGTGCTATATTATGGATAGAAAAAAGGTGCCGCCGGAAGACGGCTGGCCCGATTAGCGAATTGCTATATGAAATAGCCGCTCAGTTTCTCAGACCGGGGCGGCTATTTCTGTGTCTTATGATTATTGCTATGCCCGAGGGCATACCCAATACTGAAACAAGTCAGTCCAAAACTGAGTACTGCAAGCAGTACCTCAATCGTTACCATAATTTTGCCCTCCTTCCATCGGATTCCCTTTCGGGTTTCTATGTAAACGGAGGGTCACAGTCCCTCCGGAGAGGGCCAGCCGTCCACCATCTTAGCGACACCCAATTATAGTATAGCATCATGATTTGACATTTTCAACGGAGGCATAACAAACAGTGCTATTTCAACGATAATCTCACATTTATACTTACTTTTTTAAACTCATATCAAAAACTCAAACCGTCAAAAACATCTATTCTTCGCATTTCCAATAAACTGACCATATTTCCACTAAGAAATATGTTGATGCTCTTTATTCTCCATGTTACCGTTATCTTGTCGGTTCGCGCAGGTTCTCTGCATTTTGAACCAAGGATCATCCTTCCAATCATCATTGCAGTACCATCGCTGCATATTTCAATCAATGTAATCGTCGACCCATGTTTTAAAGGAGGAACTATTTGTATGAACATTAACTCTGACAACTCAACAACCGCTACACCTACCACGGACTGGCATATCAAAACCGGAAAACTGTCTTTTCGTGTCAACAATGACTATCTTTTCCGTGCACTGCTCCAATCCAGTAATCACGTGCTAAAAGCACTTATCGCAAGTTTGCTTCACTGGGATATCTCAGATATAAAATCCGCTGAAATCCAAAACCCCGTAGAACTTGGACAGACGATCGATAGCAGAAAATATTATCTGGATATCAAGGTATTTCTCAATAACAGCCGCATCATGAATCTTGAAATGCAGATTATCAATGAGCACAACTGGCCGGAGCGCTCCCTTTCTTATCTGTGCCGAACCTTTGATAATCTGAATAAAGGCGAAGATTATCTCCAGGTTATGCCAGCTCATCAGATCGGAATTACGGAGTTTTCTCCGCTCCCTGAAAGCTCTGAATTTCACGCGACTTATCAGCTGCTGAATATCCGTTCTTATGAAAAATATACTGACAAATTCACCTTATCTGTGGTAGACTTAACTCAAGTAGACAAGGCAACCGAAGAAGATAAGAAATACCAAATGGATCAATGGGCTTTAATGTTCAAAGCAACCACATGGGAGGATCTCAATATGTTAGCCACACAGAATCCCGCTATTGATGAAGCCGTAACACAAATCTACAAACTTACGCAAGAAGAGAAAATCCGTTTGCAGATGGAAGCCCGTGAAGAGTACTATCGCAATGAGCGTACAAATCAGCGTCTTCTTGAGATAGCCAACGAAAAACTGAAACAGGCCACTGAAAAACTTGAGCAGGCCAACGCCGAAAAAGAGCAGGCCAAAGCCGAAAAAGAGCAGGCCAACACCAGAATTGCCGAGCTCGAGGCAAAACTTAAGGCGGCCGGTCTGGAATGATTTGTGAAAACTGCTATGATCTGCATCTAAGTGATAATCAGAGCCGGGGATTCTTCCCCGGCTCATCTTTACTGTTTCCTTAGGGAAACTCCGACTTCTCAGTTAAAATTCGATATCTCCAGCATCTTCTTCTGTATCCTGGCATTCCAGTCAATATAGTATGCAAGATCTGCCTGCGACATCTGTCCTTGCATCTGATCAAGTTCGGAGAGTTTCTGCACAAGCTCGGAATACTTGGTCATATACTGCGTATATTCGGCAAGCATAGCCATGGGATCGCTGCTTTGTGTATAGGTCTTCAGAAATTTGACGTACTCGTCTATGAACTTCTCATAACTATCGAGGGCTGCTTTCAGTTGCGGATCCACATCACCGGAATCACCACTCTGCTCTTCCTGACTATCGCTTTCGCTTTGATCACTTTCTGCCGCTGCCAGTGTGCTGTCATAGGAATCCGCGGAATAGTCCGTATCACTCTGTGTTGATTCGACTGCTGTTCTGGTATCACTTTCTGTCCTGTTATGACCCAATCGCACGGCGTTGGAGAGTGTCGCCAGCAGAATAATTCCGCCCCATACCACTGCAAAAATGGAACCTCCGTGTTTGTTGCCGTCATCTTTGTTTTTCACAAGATCGATGATACCAATAATAAGACCAATGATTGCCGTACATGTCAGTATTCCCAGAATCATTGCAGCCGTACTCATACCGGATTGTTTTGGCTTCTGCGTCTGCGGAACCTGATTGTACGATCCCTGATATGAAGACACCTGTCCCTGGGGCGGATATTGGCCCTGTTGGAATTGCCCCTGCTGGTTCTGTGGTTGCTGATATTGCCCCTGAACTGGCTGACCCTGTGGCATCTGGGATTGATCAACCATCGGACTCATTCCCATTGTCATATTATCGCTTGTTTCCGTTGGTGCACCGCATTCCGGGCAAAACTTCGTTCCGTCCGGTATTTCTCTGTAACAGTTTCTGCATAACATAGGCTTTCCTCCCTTTTCCCGTGCATTTAATATCAGTTTTCTGATTCTTCTGTATCCGTTCCACTTCCCGTTCTGATCACCTTATACCCATATGACTCGAGCGCCGCGATCACTTCCGGCGTGATGTTGACTTCAAAGTCGACATCTTCCAGATTATTTGTGTCAATGATCCGATGCAGGTCATCGACCGATACGCCGATCGCTTTTGCCAGTCTCTGCAGATTATCGCGATCCGGTATCCCGGCATCGGTCTCCCATTTGGCAATCGCTGATTTCGAGACATTGATCTTGTCTGCTAGTTCTTCCTGCGTCAGACGCATGTATTTTCTTCGATTTGCAATAAATTTTCCCAAGCTCATGTTTCGCATCACTCCCCATCTCCCTTACATTTCTGGAGATGCAACTGTCCAGAACCAACCTTCGCAAACCCGCACCTGCGGTGCTTTCCGTTTGCTCATGTATGGCTCTCGCCAAATGTATTTTTTCGGATAGACGCTCATGAATGCAAGCATTCATCGCATCTATCCTCAAAATACGCTTGGTTCTGAACAGTTGCAAATCACTTTTTACTCACGCTGCGTGAACATTTTTGATATCGCTTATATCCTAACAGTCTGAAACGTAAAAGATACCCACCAAAATGGTGGGAATCAATCACTTCAAATCTAAATATGTAATTGTGACAACCGGTTATTTTTCCTCTACCGAAAGCCGCTCAAGGTTCTGCTTCTTCAACATATCATCTATCTTATCAAGCTCAAAGATCCGGTTATTGATCGCTACGATAATGCAGGCGTCCCGGGGATCCTTGGCATAGAGTTCACTCATCTTGTAGAGCTTCAGCGCCCGGTTTGTTTCCTCCCAGTTGAAGTGCCCCACAATACAAAACCGCAGGATCAGGTCGCGGTTCTTCGTGTGTTTTTCCATCCTGAGGATCTGACCACCATAGCTTTCAGAAACACCTGAAAACGAGTATATTTCCTCTAGCTTCCTACCCTTTTCCTCCAGGGTATCCTTCATGTAGTAATAAAATGCTTTGTCCCCCAACGCCAGATAGTCCCGGTTTTTCTTCAGGTATCCGCCGATCTGACCAGGCTTTGCATTTTGTAAAATGGCATTTAGTTCATCCGTCGGTTTCTTTTGCATTTACTCCGTCTCCGTTATGGATCCCAAGGCAGCAAGCAGTTCAACAGCAGTATATCTTTTATCCGCTTCCAGACTGATGCACCGTTCTATGATATCCCAGACCTTTCCTTCCGCCCGCTTTTCTTTCGGCAGGCAGCCGGTCAGCATCGCATTCAGTAGCATCCCGGCTGCATAGATATCCGCCTTCGGTGAGGATGCCGAAAAACCATATCCAGCCTGCTCCGGTGCAGCAAAGCCTTCCGTTCCGAGATGCCGGGTATCATCCTTTTGTTCCGGCTGGTACCACTTCGCCACATTCATATCCAGCAGATAGACTTCTCCATCAGGGGTTATGATCACGTTTGACGGTTTCACATCCCTGTGCACGATAGGGTCCGGTCTGTTATGAAGTTCATCCAGAATCCTGCAAAGCTCTTTCGCTATCTGCAAGGCCGTATTTGCCTCAATAACGCCTTCGCCCTGCATTTCCTCTATGGTTGCGCCCTGTATATACTCCTCGATCAAAATGAGGCTGTTATCGCTTTCGTAAAGTGTTTTGATTTGCGGCATCCCTGTGAC
>JAFZNL010000042.1 GCA_017550925.1 Lachnospiraceae bacterium
TTCACATCACCTGTGGTGGTTGCTTTCATCTTAAAGGAATATTTGTGATCCTTTGTCAGGGTGATGTTCTCCTGCTTTGCATGGATATGCCATCCCTGCGTTCCCGGATTGGCAACTGTAACAGTTACCTTTCCATCTGCAAGCGTGCAGGAAGAACCCGTAGCTGCAGCATCTGCATAAGCGGCCCATTTGTTATCAAAACCCTCGCCCTTCAGAATGTTTACGCCGGTGTCATTGGCAGATACGACGGGTTTCTTCTCAGCGGTGGGTGTGATCACAAGGTTATTTTCTGATACCTTGATGTTGTCTTCCATGTCCGCTTCGCTGACATATCTCTGAAGCTCTGAATTCGCCCAGCCCGGCTCATGTGATTCCACATTCCAGTCTTCCAGGTTCAAAGACGTGCCGTCAAACTCATCGTGCCATACGAGAGAATAACCTTCATCTTCGTATACGGTTTCATAGGCCGGCCCTGCCGGTTTTTTGATGTTTGCTCCTTCAGGGGCTGCCAATGCATTTGTCATCGGAAGTCCTGTCAGGGACAAAGCTGCTGCCATTGTGAAAGCGAGCGCTCTCATAAGCTTGCTTTTTTTGTACATACCTTCTCCTCCTCAATTATTGTTTTACTTTTAGTTTCGTGTTTTACTGACCAGGTCGCACTGTCAGTTTGTTTTTTTGTTGGTATAATCCCCTATAGCCCTATAGTGAGACTTATCATAGCGAAAGCGTTGCTCTTCGGCTATCATTTTTCTGTTGTCTTTTTCGTTTTTCCGACTTATAATCAAATTGACAAAAATTAGGAAAATCAGAGCAAAAATCCGTCAAAAAAAACAGATCATGTTCATAGATTACAGGGGGAGGAGACGCTATGCAGCCGGGACAGGAACTGGTTTATCAGGAATTTATCAACCGCGAAAACGAATTCATCCGTGCGCCTTACGACCCGGAGCTGGCTTTTTATGCACTGATCAAAGCCGGGGACTTAGAGGCTGTCAAAAAGCACTGCAAAGAAAATCCTTTTATCGTGGAAGCCGGCTGGGGCGTTTTGTCCAACAACCGGCTGCAGAATGCGAAATATCATTTTGTCATCACCACAGCCATTCTGGCCCGCTACTGTATCCAGGGTGGACTTCCGGTTTCTGTATCTTATTCCGTCAGCGACCTGTATATCCAAAAAGCCGACCGGGCAAAAAGCGCGGCAGAGATCACA
Organism: Lachnospiraceae bacterium; assembly: GCA_017550925.1. Classification (GTDB taxonomy): domain Bacteria; phylum Bacillota; class Clostridia; order Lachnospirales; family Lachnospiraceae; genus RGIG7926. The sequence continues at coordinate 1,211 of JAFZNL010000042.1, forward strand.
CAGCTGCATTTTTTACTTTGTATGGATTATGCAAAGCGCATGAAAAATCTGCGCAAAAAAAAGATACAGTCAAGACATATCGCACAATGTCTTGACTATATCTATGAACATCTCCATACGCGGATCACGGTGGAAGATCTTTCCGACCTGACCCACCTTAGTCCCGATTATCTCTCCCGCCTGTTCAAGCGGGAAACCGGGCAGTCCGTCAGCGAATATATCCGGGCGCAGAAGATCATGACCGCCCAAAATATGCTGATCTATTCCGATTATTCTCCGGGACAGATCGCTCAGTTTCTGGCTTTCAACTCCCAGAGTTATTTTACCGAAGTCTTCCGTCAGGTTACCGGCCAGACGCCCACTGCTTTCCGTAATGAGAACCTGCGCAGTACCGACATTGGAAGAAATTCGGATCAGGAATGATCGTTATCTTTCGAAGGTCACACCCTTAGCGACCTCATCTGCCTTCTCTTTTCCTGCCAGGCGTTCTACGATGGCAAGGGCAAACTCATTGGCAGTCCCCATGCCCCGTCCTGTGATGTAGATCCCGTCAATCTCCACTTTGCCGCCGGTATAATTTGCGCCGGCAAGGAAGCTCTCCACGCCGGGATAGCAGGTGGCTGTTTTTCCCTCTAAAAGACCCTTCTTGCCCAGGATCCTGGGTGCTGCGCAGATGGCGCTGAGGAATCTATCCGCCGCTGCAAACTCGTCTATCTTCTGCATCAGAAGATCGCAGTCCTCCAGGTTTGGGGTTCCCGGCATGCCTCCGGGAAGGATGATCATTTCGATGCTGTCAAAATCCAGATCTGCGATCACCATGTCCGCTTCCACCGGCACTTTATGGGAACTGATCACACGCTTTGTGTCCGTGACGCTGACTGTGGGAAGCTCGATCCCGGCGCGTCTGCACAGATCCACAACGGTCAGTGCCTCGATGGTTTCAAATCCGTCTGCAAGAAAAATGGCTGCTTTACTCATCTTTTTTCCTCCATTTTTATCATTTTTCGGCTCCGTATTTTCATTTCGGACTTTACACGAACTTTTATTCGTTATCTTACATCATGAAAATGCCAGTTCCAACAACTGCATCTTCTTATTTCCGTGGTAGGTCAAAAAGATTGCCTGCTTTCCTTCGGGAATGACCGCATCGGCCGTAAAGGTCTGCCAGGTCGAATCGGCGCCGTCTACATTGATGGTTGCGATTCTCTCACCGCCAAGGACGGTGCGCAGTTCAAAGTAGTTGCCGTCTGTGGTCGTGGTTTCAGATGCATTCGCTTCGTCTGCACTTGCTGCATCACCTTCGCCGCTGCCCTGGGACAGCTTCGCTTCAGAGTAGCCTGCCATCTCAAGCTGTACTCTTTCATCCACACGGACAGGGCCGTCGTAAACGACTTTGGTCTCATCATTTTCTTCCCTGACCACAAGGCTGAGTTTCTTTCCTTGTGCAAAGTCAAAATACTTATAACCGATCAGGGTGCCGTCACCGATCTCAGCGATGAACCGGTCTTCCCCTTTATTGTTCACATTCGGGAAGGAAATCGTATACATGCTGTTGCAGCCATGAGGCATATGACCGTTGGTCAGGTTGCAGCAGATCACTGCCGGATAAGTGCCTTCGCCCTTCAGGGGGCCATCATTCATGCCGCAGCTGGTGAGCTCCACCTGCTTGATGCTGCCGTCTGCTTCGATGGTGATCTTTTCCGCACAGGCCTGTCTGCTGTAATCAGATTTATGGGTCAGCCTGTGGAAGAAGACATACCACTGATCCCCAATGAGTTCAATGCTGCCGTGGGTGGTACCGGTCATGTTCAGCTTGTCCTTGCCGGATCTTCCCTGATAGCCGATATCGCCGTTGGAGATGATGGTACCGCCGTAAACGAAATCCTTATCCGGATAATCGCTGGTGGCATAGCAAAGCTCATGATTCTGCCAGGAAGAATATACGAAATAGTATCTCCCGTTCACTTTTCTCATGGAAGAAGCTTCAAAGAAGGGATGCTCCTCAAAATCTGTCCCCTTGGTCTCATAAGGAATGATGTGTTTCGGTGCTTCCTTTACCGTCAGCATGTCATCATCGAGGACTGCCATGATGGCACCGTTCACACTGTCCGGATAAGAAAGAAGTTCCTCCTTTGTCTTTCCGAACATGACCATCTCATTTTTCAGGACTTCTTCTAATTTTGCCTGATCACCGGCCAGCTTTGCCTCTTCTTCAAAAGGATACTGGGTGCCGTAGTACAGGCGGATCACGCCGTTATCGTTCAGCACCGCCGGGTCGAAACAGATATAACGCTTCATAGGCGTGCCGTCGGGATTTTTCACAAAGCCCAGATACTCATAAGGGCCAGCCGGGTTATCCGCTACCGCAACACTGATATGCCAGGTATAACCGCCATTTCCGTAGTCACCGGAAAGGCAGTAGTACAGATAATACTTGCCGTCATTTCCCCTTACCACATCCGGGGCATACATGTAGGGCAGCTTGTCATAATCCGGATCCTGCTGCGCCTTGTAGATCACGCCTTCATACCGCCAGTCGGACAGATCATCCACCGGTGCCGAATAAGTTACATAGTCATCCATGCAGAAGGTATAACCACCCTCCCTGTCATGGGAACCATAGATATAAACCCTGCCGTCAAATACGTGGGGCTCTCCGTCCGGCACATACTCATTTAAAGGCAAAAACGGATTGTACGCTTGTTTCTTTTGCATTGTATAAACCTCCCAAATATAAATTTTTTATTCTATCTCTTTCTTGATCTTCTCCGCTAACCCTTCGTACAGTTTCTTAAGTGTCGGATGACCATCCTTTACCGTCACAGCATCTTCCTGTTTTGCAGCATCTTCCAGCGCTTTGGCTTTTTCAAATATCTCCATGGCACCCACGGTTTTGGAAACACCCTTCAAAGCGTGCACTTTGATCTGGTAGGTCTTGATATCATCGGATGCAAGCGCGGCTTCCATCTCACTGAGTCTGCTTTCACATTCTTTTGCATAATCGGATAAGACTTCTTCGTAGAAACTCTCGTCCCCGGCGCAGTAACGCAAACCATCTTCTGTGGAAATCCCAATCTGCTGCAGGCTTTCAAACATGGCTTTTCGATCTTTCTTCCCGGCAGGTTTGTCGCCACCTTCTGATCCCACTCCGCCTTCTGCAGCAAATTCCATAACGCCATCGTCTGCGGCGAATTCCATAATACCATCGTCAGGCGTAAACTCCATCACGCCATCATCCGGCATAAATTCCATGACATCATCCCGCGTGGACTCTGTAAATTTTCCATCTCCTGAAACTGCAGATATTTTATCACTGCTTCCTCCTGTAGTTTCATTCCGCTGACCATCGTTCTTTTGTTCGTTATTTTGCAATCCGGCATTTCCGCCAGCCGCTGTCTTCGTACTGATTCCTGTCCCGGCTCCGTCCTCCGTCTTCTCATCTTTCTTCCGATAGGACACGATACTCTTTGGCAGGTACTTGCCAAGGGTGAACTCCAGCGACTTGACTTCCACGGGCTTGGAAATATAATCATCAAAACCCGCTGCCAGGTACTGCTCCCTTGCGCCGACCACAGCGTTTGCCGTCAGCACGATCACAGCCATGCCTGCCGGGATCAGGTCATCTTCCCTTGCCTTCGCCAAAGTTTCAATACCATCCATCTGCGGCATCATATGATCCAGAAGCATGATATCGTAGTTGTTTTCTTTCAACTTCTCCAATGCCTGCATGCCGCTTTCCACCATCTCCGGCACGATGCCGTTGAGCTTGAGCAGGTTCCTGATCACCTTCAGGTTCATCTCATTATCATCCACAACCAGGATCCTTGCCTCCGGCGCATACAGGTAGGTTTCCTCCTTATGCCTGGTTGCTGCTTCATGGACACGCTCCTCATAATTCCCGATAGCCGTATCGTCCATGATGGTCTGTTTTACCTCAAAGGAAAAATCAGAGCCTTGTCCGTATTCGCTCCAGACATTCAGTTTGGAATCCATCATATCCAGGAGCTTGGTTACGATGGCCATGCCAAGGCCGGTCCCTTCAATGTTACGATTGCGGGTCTCATCCAATCTTGTAAAGGAATCAAAGAGTTTTTCCTGATCTTCTTTGCGGATACCGATACCCGTATCCACAACGCGGATTCCGAGCATCAGCGTATCATCATCCTCTCGCACGCCCGAAACGTACAGGTCGATGCCGCCTTCCCTTGTATACTTTACTGCATTGGTCAGCAAGTTGTTTGCCGCCTGGGCGATACGAAGGTCATCGCCATACAGGGTCTGGGGTAAGGTCCCGTCGATATGTGTCCTGAAGTACAGGTTTTTATCCTTCGCACGCTGGGAGACGGAATTGATCAGGTTGCTAACAAAATCCACGGTGGAATACTTGACGGGAATGATCTCCATCTTTCCTTCGTCGATCTTGGAAAAGTCCAGAATGGTATTGATCAGGCCCAGCAGGTTTTTACCCGCCGACTGGATATTCCCGGCATATTCCCGGATGGAATCATCACCGGACTCCCGCAGGATCATCTCATTCATACCCAGCACTGCATTGATGGGCGTTCGGATCTCATGGGACATTTGGGCCAGGAACCTGGATTTTGCCTTGCCTGCAGAAACCGCTTCTTCTGCTGCTTCCACCAGCTTTTCATTGGTCTCCTGCTGCCAGCTGATAAAGCGGTTCATCAGCCTTGCCACTGCCACGATACAGATCACCAGCAAAAGCAGGAAGACAAAACACATGAAAATGATATTGCCGTAAACACTCCACCAGCTCTGTACCACAAAGACCGTAAATCCGGAAGCATCATCCTTCTGGGTTACGCAGGAAACGGTCTTTCCGTTATAATCCTTCAGCGAGAACACGCTTCCCTTGTGGTAAGCCTCTGCAAACTCCGTATCTTCGATATTGACAGATGACTCTTCCGTCATCTCATACGCTTTATTGGGATGATTGATGATCACGCCATCCTGATCCACCAAAAATGCATAGCCGTCAGTGCTGTAACTGTCATCTAAGATATCGATCAACTTGTCGATATAGCAGTCGATGGCGAAGATCCCCAAAAACTCTCCTTCTTTGGAGTACATGATCTTGGAAAAGGTGATACAGTACAGTCCCGTCTGGGCATCAAAATAGGGCGCCGAGATACTGCTGCCGCTCCCGGAACGCTTGGTGTCGATATACCATTGCCGCTCATCAACTTTATAATCCGCATCCGGCACCCAGCCGTTATTCATGATGATCTGGTGCTCGGAGTTATAAGGATTTCCCAGATAACAGAAAGAAATCTCGCTGTAGTTTTTGCCGATATCATCCAGCCACTTCACCGCCTGGTCATAATCCTCGATCACAGAGGGATCGGCTATGATAACATCCGTAAACATACTCAGGATACTCTGCTTTTGCAAAATCCAGCGGGACAGCTCGTTATTATATTTATCCGCCTCTTTATGGATCCGCACATCTCCCCACTTGGTGGCGGTGCCAAGGCAGAGCACAAGTCCGATCATAAGCGCAGAAACCAGGATCGCTATGATACCGTTCCTGATATAACGGCTTCTGACGGGAAGTTTTTTCTCATCCGAGACGGCTTTTGTCGTCTTTTCACTTTTTTCTGACTGGATCAGCCCCGAGTAGGAAAAAAGATTATCCAGCCGTTCTGATAATCGTTTTCCGGACTCGCTGATCTCACGCATATAAGTCCGGTCGTTCCCATCGCCCCGCAGGGATTCCTCGGAAAAGCGGAGAATGTCATTTAAGGGGCTCTGCAGGTCACCTGAGAGACTGCGGATGAATTTGTCCGTAGCAGCCAGGGCGTTTTCCGCCTTCTGCTGATTGTTCATGCTCACCATGTAGAACACAATGATAACTGCCACCATCAGAATATCGATGGCTGCCAGCATGATCATCTGCCTGTATATATCCGCATAAAAGTCCGTGGTATTCACGCCCAGGATCAGGTACCAGCCATTGCTGGTCTCGCTGCTGAAAATAATGGTATCCTGGTTTCCGATCTTGGTTCGGAAACTCCCATGCTCATTGGAGGCTTTCACCCTTTCGAATACATCAACGTATTCCGGATACACTTCTGAAAACTCTCTGCCAAGGCTCTCGGGATCCGTATCTCCCACAATGGAACCTGCGCTGGTCACAATCAGGGCTTTCTGGTCTTTGTTATCCTGCATCTGCCTGATGGAATCCTGGATCCTGGTCATGGTATAGTCCATGGAAACCACCGTACGTCTATCGGAAAGCAGGAGGGACAGGGTAAAACAAAGTTCCCTGGTATCCGCATCGATATAAGGCTCCGTGATGTAGATCTCACCGCCGTTTTCCATGGCGCCGGTATACCAGATACGCTCTTTTGCATGATAATGGGAGGGCATATCAAAATCCGGGATGATGGTCCAATCCCCGGAAGCTGCATAGGTGTTAAAGCAGTTCCCGTCGCTGACCTCCTTATAATAGGCTTTCTGCGTAATAATATACTCTTCCACCGAAGCAAGGTCCGCGCCTTCGCTGAGCAGCTGCTCCATGCCCATGGCAAAACGAAGCAGGTAGCTTTGCGCATCGGAAAGTGTTTCCTGCAGATCGCCCTTGATACTGTCGATCTGGATGGCGCCGATCTTTTCCGTCTGGTTCGTTCCGGCATTGTACATCAGGCTGATGTTCATGGAAATGACCGTGATAAAGATCATGGCTACCACAGCCACAAAGCCTTTGCTCAGCCTTGCATTTTTCCCAGTCCGCTCACGCAGCGCCCGGTCCTCGAGCATCAGCATGAAACCTAAGAATCCGACGGATTCAAAGAACAGCTCCACGGATACGGACCACAGCCCCTGGATAAAGATACCGATAATGGAAACCAGGATCAGGATCCCCGTTGCCGAACGGTCGATCCTGGCCAGTTTTTTTCTGTTTTTGAAAAAGTAAAAGGAACCGAAAAAGACATAAGCAACGCCGATGATATACAGGATAAAGAGAAGACTGCCCCTTTGATAATGGCAGCTTTCATCCACATAAAAGATCAGTTTGGTAAGCGGATTGGTAAGGACAAGGGTCTCAGAAATGATGATGGGCGTCAGGACCGCCACGAAAAATATGCTGCTCCGCTCTTTCCCCGCCCCGGTCACATTCATAACGTAAAGGGCAAACAGAAACGGAACAAAAGAATAAAAAATGAAATACAGTTCGTTCAGGATATTTAATAAAAGTGAATTCTGAACGTGGAAAATCTGCTCAGCGGAAACCTCGGCCACCGAAAGCAGCGCCGAGATCATCAGCATGACCAAAAGACTCAAATAGGAATAATGACGGTTTCTGAGTTTCCCGATCAGCCCTTTCGGAACGGGAAGATAGAGCTGACGCCTGTTATGCAGGCAGTCAACCATGCAAAAGAAAGCAATGCAAAACGCAGAAAACTCTAATATGATCTCGTTCATGATCCCTCTCTTTTCGACGGCGATACTATACCTTTTGATCCGGGCGGGCATCCATGCCGGCGTTATCCCAGATCATTATCAGCCGTACCATTGATATTACTTTGCCGATCCGTCAGCAAGATTTCCGTCATCGCAGCGTGCATAAACAAAGCACATACGCCTGATCCTGTCAGCCAGCTCGTCTGAATACTGGCCCGGCAGCAGACGCCATTGCCAGTTAATACCACCCAGGGTGGCAGGCATGTTGAGTCTTGCTTCATTTCCCAGTTCCAGATAATCCTGCATGGGGATCACTGCTGTATCCGCCACGCTGGATAGCGCCGAACGAATAGCGCCTACCGCAAACTCCCGTCCGTTTTTGATACCGAGATAGTCCCTGGCAAAGGCTTTTTCCTTGCGGCTTGCCCGCTTATAATAGCCCACTGCCGTATCGTTATCATGGGTTCCGGTATAGACAACGCAGTTTCTTTCATGGTTATGCGCAAGATACCCGCTGTCTCCCTCCGGTGAAAAGCCAAACAGCACGATCTTCATATTGGGGAAACCGCTCTTTTTCACCATGCGTTCCACGGTCTTTGTCATAAAGCCCAGATCCTCGGCAATAACATCCCGGGGACCTAACTCTTTTTTGATCGCATCAAAGAGGCGAAGGCCGGGACCCGGCTCCCACTCGCCAAGCTCTGCCGTCTTGTGACCATAAGGCACCGCGTAGTATTCATCAAAACCGCGGAAATGATCGATCCGCACCATATCATACAGTTCGTAGCAATGGCGCATGCGGCTGATCCACCAGGAAAAGCCGGTCTTCTCATGAGTCGGCCAGTCATAAAGAGGATTGCCCCACAACTGCCCCGTCGCCGAAAAATAATCGGGCGGCACGCCGGCCACTGCCTTCGGGATACACTGATCATCTAACTGAAAGAGTCCGGGATTTGCCCAGACATCTGCGCTGTCCGCTGCCACATAGATGGGAATATCCCCGATGATCCGAAGACCGATGCCATTGATATAGCATTTCAGCCTGGCCCATTGTTCGCTGAATTTATACTGCAAAAATTCGTAAAAGCCCACTTCTTTTGCAAGGCGCTTTTTGGCGTCCGCCAGGGCTTTCCGCTTGCGAAGGCGGATGGGCATCTCCCACTCCGTAAAGGGAATGCCGCCGTTTTCGTCTTTGAGCGCCATGAAAAGCGCATAATCCGGCAGCCATCCAGCCTGTTTCTTCAGATATTCTTTGTAGGATTTTTCCTGATCTTTTTTCTGCTCCAAAAAGTTAGCGTATGCTAACTTAAGAAGGGGATAACGATGGGTATATTGCAGCGCATAATCCACATACATGGGATCCTTTGCACCGATACCGGTGATGGGGTAGGATTTTTTCCCGCTGCCAGCTTCGTTTTTTGCTTCGATCTTGCCGGTGGTTTTTGCTGCTGCGTCTTTGACTTTTGATTTCCCGGATGCCTTCTTTGCATTATACGGTTCCAGTCCCGCTTTATCGCAATCCTTTTGTGTCAGCAGTCCTTCTTCGATGAGCGTCTCTAAATCAATCATGTAGGGATTGCCTGCAAATGTGGAAAAGGACTGATAGGGGGAATCCCCATAACTGGTCGGACCTACCGGCAGGATCTGCCAATAAGTCTGGCCCGCCTTTTTCAAAAAGTCGGCGAATGCGTATGCTTCTTTTCCCATGGTACCGATGCCGTAGCGTGACGGCAGCGATGTGATTGGTAGCAGGATGCCTGCTGCCCGGCTTCTTTTCATGTTGATCCCCTTGCATATCACTATCCACAGTAATCACATATCCGGATCAGTTTCAGCAGGTTTACAAACTGCTCCGTCTTTATGCCCGACTGTGAATAATAATCCGTTAGTTCAGTTTCCAGATATCTTCGTTATACTGTCTGATTGTTCTATCCGATGAGAAGAATCCCGCCTTGGCGATGTTCACCAGCATTTTCTTCTTCCATGCAGCGCGGTCTTCATAATCTGTAAAGGCCTGGTCTTTCACTTTGATGTAATCCTCTAAGTCGAGGAGTGTCATGAACCAGTCTTTATTCAGCAGTTCCTTATAGAGTCTGTTTAAGTTCTCTTTATCGCCGATGGCAAGGAGCTGCTTGCTGATGATAAAGTCCACCGCCTCTTTGATCACAGGGCTCTTTTTGTAATAATCCTTGGATACATAATCAGCCTTAGCATAGTGCTCGATGACGGTCTCAGATTTCTCACCGAAGATGTAGATGTTGTCATCGCCTACCAGTTCATGGATCTCCACATTGGCGCCGTCGCTGGTACCAAGGGTGATGGCTCCGTTTAGCATAAACTTCATGTTGCCGGTGCCGCTGGCTTCCTTAGATGCTAAGGAGATCTGCTCGGAAATATCGCAGGCAGGGATCAGGCGCTCCGCATAGGAGACATTGTAGTTCTCTACCATGACAACCTTCATGTATTCGTTCACATCCGGATCATTGTTGATCAGTTCGGACAGGCAAAGGATCAGATGGATGATATCCTGTGCGATCACATAAGCCGGTGCTGCTTTTGCACCGAAGATAAAGGTGATGGGGCGCACAGGTCTCTTACCTGCCTTGATCTCCAGGTATTTATGGATGATATACAGTGCGTTCATATGATGACGCTTGTACTCATGCAGACGTTTGATCTGAATATCAAAAATGGAGTCCGGGCTGACGGTGATCTTTTCATGCTCTTTCAGGTACTCAGCCAGGGCAACCTTTTTGTCATGCTTGATCTGGTCGATGGCATCCAAAAATGCTGCGTCATCCTTGTAGACAAGAAGTTTCTCTAACTGGTCTGCATCCTTGACAAAGCCTTTTCCGATCTTGCTCTCGATCAGGTCTGCCAGAGGTCTGTTACAGGAGATCAGCCAGCGGCGGAAGGTAATGCCGTTGGTCTTGTTATTAAATTTCTCCGGATATAACTTATAAAAATGATTCAGCTCCGTATCCTTCAGGATCTCGGTATGGATGGCTGCCACGCCGTTTACTGAATAGCCGTAATGGATATCGATATGGGCCATGTGTACACGGTCATCCTTGTCGATAATCTGTACCTTTTCATCCTTGTATTTCGCGCGAATCCGCTTATCCAGCTCCTTGATGTAGGGAACCAGCTGCGGAACGACTTTTTCCAGATATTCCAGAGGCCATTTTTCCAGCGCTTCTGCCAGGATGGTGTGGTTGGTATAAGCGCAGGTCTTGCTGACAACCTCGATGGCTTCATCCATGGTAAAGGCCTTGTCCTCCACCAGGATCCGGATCAGCTCCGGAATGATCATGGTGGGATGGGTGTCATTGATCTGGATCGCCGCGTAGTCATACATATGACGCAGATCGTTCTTCTGCTCTTTCAGTTCCTTCAAGATCAGCTGTGCGCCGGAAGAGCACATGAAATACTGCTGATAGATACGCAGCAGATTTCCTGCTTCGTCGGAATCATCGGGATACAGAAAGAGAGTTAAGTTCTTTTCGATCTCTTCTTTGTCAAAATCAATGCCCTCTTCAACGATGCTCTCATCCACGGTTTCGATATCAAACAGATGCAACTGGCCGGTGCCGCTTTCATATCCTACCACATCCAGGTCATAGAGACGGCTGACAACCTTTTTGTCACCGAACATTACATCAAAGGTGATATCCGTCTTTTTCAGCCAACTGTCTTTCTCCATCCATTCATTCTTTTCAGCGCACTGTTTATGATCACGGAAGACCTGTTTGAACAGTCCGAAGTGGTAGTTCAGTCCGATGCCGTCTCCGGGAAGTCCCAGGGTTGCAATGGAATCCAAAAAGCATGCCGCCAGTCTGCCAAGACCGCCGTTACCGAGAGAAGGTTCCGGCTCGATCTCTTCGATGACGGATAAACTCTTGCCATGGTTCTGAAGTACCTGAGCAAGCCTGTCATAGATGCCGAGATTGATCAGGTTGTTGGCAAGCAGTTTTCCGATCAGGAATTCTGCTGAGATGTAATAGATCTTTTTATGGCCCTCGTTAGGCTCCGTTGCATGCATCATACCTTTGGCCAGGCGCAGCACCGCAACATAGATCTCTTCATCGCTGCATTCCTCGATGGTTTTATGGAACATGGAATCCACCAGAGCTTCAAACTGATCCTCCAGCTTCAATTCCAGGATTTCTCTTTCTAATGTCATAACTGGTTAATCCTCCTAATAAACCCGAGCTCAAATAGCTTTAAACCGGCTTTTTTTCTCATTCTGCTCAACATTTCTCTTTTATCCGCATCATTTTATTTTACCATCTTCCATATAAAATATGCGCAATAAAAGTCCAAAAAATTGCATTCAAAAATGAGGGCTTTAGCATTAAAGCCCACAATATTATAAGTTAAAATTCAGAAATTTTCAAGGCTAAAAGAATGTCCGATAGTCTTCCAGGTTTTTCTTCAGAAGCCTCGGAATATCCAGGCCGTAAGGACACTTAGGCAGACAGGCGCCGCACTCGATGCAGGTTTCGATTTTTTCCATCTCCTTTTGCCAATGCTCGCCCAGCCAGACATCGCTGGGTGCACGTCGCAGCATCAGGCTCATGCGGTTGCAGTTGTTGATCTGGATATCCATGGTGCAGGGCATACAGTAACCGCAGCCCCTGCAAAACTCACCCTTTAATTCTTCCTGCTCTTTTCGGATGAACTCCCGGATCTTATCGTCCATTACCGGCGTATCATCCATAAACGCAAGCCATTCGTCCAGTTCGCTTTCCCGCTGGATCCCCCAGATGGGAACAGCGCCGTCAAACTGGCCGACAAAAGCCATGGCCGCCTTCGAATCCGTGATCAGACCGCCGGCCAGACCCTTCATGCAGATCAGACCCACGTTTTTCTCATTGCACAGATGCAAAAGCTCGATCTCCTGCTCGTCCGCCAGATAGCTGATGGGATATTGCAGGGTTTCATAAAAACCGCACTCCGCGATCTGCCTGGCAACACCAACTTTGTGGGCCGTTCCGCCGATATGCCGGATCAGTCCCTGCTCTTTGGCTTTTACCATGCAGTCATACATGCCGTTTTCCTGCCCCGGCGTCCAGCACTCTCCCATCAGATGGAACTGATATACATCGATATAATCAGTCTTCAGTTTATTCAGGGAAGTATCCAGATCCTTCCAAAAATCCTCCGGCGTTTTTGCCGGGGTTTTGGTAGTAATGATAATCTCTTCCCGCTTCACGTAGCCGTCACCAAAGGCAGCGCCCAGTTTTTCCTCGCTGTCACTATAGGCCCTTGCCGTGTCAAAAAACCGCATGCCCCCGTCATAGGCTTTCCGCAGGATGCGGATCGCCTCATCCATAGGTACCCGCTGGATGGGAAGGGCACCGAAACCGTTTTGCGGCACGGTAATACCGGTCTTTCCGAGTGTAATGTTTTTCATAGTCGTCTCCCCTACTTACTGATCGTCTGTTTCTTTCCGTTCATCCCCTTCGCCTTCAGGACCTTCTTATAAGCACTGACTTTCTTCTTCGGCACCTTCGCCTGCGCTTTTGCATGAATGCCCTTGAAAGCATTGGCGCCCACATTCTTCTTTGTCAGGCTCGTTGTCTTGATGGTGATCTTCTTCAGTTTCGAGCATCCATAGAATGCTTTCTTGCCAATCTTCTTAATGTTCTTGCCGATGGTCACCTTCGTCAGTTTCTTGCATCCCTTAAATGCATTCGCAGCGATCTGCGTTACCTTATAACTCTTATTTCCAATCTTCACGGTAGCCGGAATGGTAACGCCTGTCGCATCCTTACTGATGGTTGCAGCGTAAATCAGCTCAATGTTCTTTCCGCTCTTTGTCGCCTGATAAACCGAACCGCTTGCCTCATCCGTGTATTTCTGACCTTTCACAGGAACAGAAACCTGTGTGATATCCGGCAGATCCTTGTAAGGAGAATTCTCCTTATCGCTCTTTCCTGTTTCTGTCTGATTCTGTCCGGTCTGGCCTTGTCCCGCCTGACCCTGTCCGGCAGGTTTGGCAGCGATCACCCAGCTATCCTTTGCAATCTCCTTTGTTCCGGCTGCATCTGAGAAGTATTTGCCGCAACTACTGCATACATAGTATGCACTGTTTCCTGCTACGCCTTCCGCTGCCTCTTTTGCAGGCACTGCGGACAGGCTGTGTGCCGGCGTCCACTTCGCATAAAGGGTGATGTCTTTTGTAACAGCAGCATCAAAATTGTATGCAGCGGTGCAGGCTGCATCTGTAAACCAGCCGCCAAAGGTATGGCAGGTTTCCGAAGGATCAGCAGGTTTTTCTGCCTTCTTTCCGGTATTGACACTCTGCGTCTGCGGAGCCTTGCCATGTCCGTTTGTCTGGAAGGTTACTTTATACACCGGTATATGCTCGATCTTTGCATGAAGAGCCTTTTTTACCCCATCTGCTTCCACAACCTGGCGTCCGTCACTGCTCAGCTTTCCACCGACAGGCAGGGTGATCCGCATATCTTCACCAATGAACACCCCATTATTGATATACATAGCAGCTTCCGACACATCATCTGTCTGGGCATCCAGGGTGCCGCTTAGTACATTCAAATCCAATAAGCAATAGAGTGCTGTATCCTTCTCTGAATATGCACTCAGCCTTTCGCCATGAAAAATGATACCGCCTTCGTCAACCCAAATCGCTGCGTAATCCGTTGCTTTTGCATCCAGTGTTCCGGTTATGTCCAGTGTACCGCCGGTACCGTCTAAATAGATGCCCATGTTAGACCCTTCTGCCGTAACCGCTCCGGAAACCCTCAGGTCTCCTTTTCCATTCATATAAATGCCATAACCGCTTTCTTTGGCATTCAGCGTACCGGATACAAAAATATTTCCATTATCCTCATAATACAGCCCATAGTTTTCTCCCTTGACATTCAGGGTTCCGGAGATGGCAGTATCCTGGTTTCCATAGATATAAAGCCCAGTGCTTTTTCCCTCTGCGGTCACGGTTCCTTCTATCACTGCATTACTATACACATACAGGCCCTCGGAAGCCTGACTGGCTGCGGTCAACTGTCCTGCTTTCGGCACCGTCAGCATATTACTTACATACACACCGATTTCCTTGACGCTTGATGCGTTCAGCGTTCCGGGCACCTTCAATGTATTGGCAAAAACCGCATATTGATTTGATGATTTCGCTGTGATATCGCCTTCTATAGTCAGACTGTTTGTCACATAAATCCCATAATCCCCTGCAACCAGTTTCGCCTTACCTTTTATGATCAGGCTGCAATCCGCATAGATCAGGCTGCTATTATATTCACCATCCACGCCATCCACAACACCGGATCCATCTCCCGTAAAAGTCAGGGTACCGGTTGCAGGATCGTAGGAAGCCTTACCGCCTTCGACACCATCGATGTTTCCCTTGTTTTTATCCGTCACCTGGTGTTTTCCGACCCAGACCTGATATACTCCGGTACCCTGGATCGTCACGCTTTGGGTAGGTGTCGTTGTTTCACCTGCCACCACTGTCGTATATTCAGGTGAAACAGAGGCATAAAACTTGCCATTTGCCGGCGCAGTGATCTTGGCATCTTCTTTCAGATCGATGCTATCTGCATCCTTCTTTGCAACATAAACCGCTGCCTTACCGCCTTCTGCCGTAAGCGTTCCGCCGCTGATCCGCGCTTTCCCCTCACTATAAAAGCCATAGTCCCTTCCTGTTGCCTTTATGGTACCCGCCGTTATATCCACAGCGGAGCTGCCTGTATAGTTTACATAGATCCCCCTCTCTTTTTGCGCTGATACATTCACCGTTGCGCCGTTATTATACAAATAACCACCGCACTTTATGCCGCTGCCGGATGCTTTTACTGTTAAAGATCCTGCGTAAAGCTCCATGCAGTCCGGGTACATCACATAATCATCATCCTGATTAGCGTTCTTTGCTTCCGCTTCCATATTTCCGCCCTGCATCCGCAAATAACCGCTTTGCGCAAAGGCTCCCTTGCCATCAGCCACTGTCGTTATCTTTCCACCGTACTGATAGATCTCTCCTTTCATGGCTCCTGCGTTCATTCCTGCCGATGATGCAGCAAAGGTTCCGTCATACATATAAAGGGTTCCATCATAAGCGCGCGAACTATTCAGAGAACTCTCCGTCGTAACCTGTCCTCCATATATATAGATATATCCTGAAATTCCACAGGCATTGACCCCCTCGGCAGATGCTGACAGGCTTCCTGCATTTACAGTGAGCGAACCGGTGTAAATCGCGTATGAATCCTTTCCGTTTGCGCTTGCCGTCACCGTTCCGCCATTAAGTGTCAGGCTGCCGTCCACATAGATCGCATATCCTGATGAACCGACAACCGATGCATCTAACACTCCATTTCGACCTATTATCAAGTTTTCTACATAGAGTGGATAGTAATTATAGGCCCCGGCAGTCAATTTACCGTTGATCGTCAGCGCAACATCATCGCCGTAAAGTCCCATTTCAGCGCCCTTCACGGTCAGATTTCCATCGATGGTCAGTGATCTGAGACCTTCCACATAGATCCCATAGTCAGCATCGCTGGTGATCAGCTGCGCATTCCCCCTTATTGTCAGATCCGTTTTCACGCAGATCAATTCCAATGATGAATAATCGCAGATCCCGTCGATGCCGGTCACATTACCGGAAAACGTCAGCACATTTTCTATCGGATCATAACTTGCAGATCCTCCGATGATACCGGGAATATTATCTTTTATCTCACTGTTGATCCTGTATTCCCCGATCCAAAGATCATACCAATCCACATACTTGACTATTACTTTTGCTGCAGGGCTGCCCTGCCCATCAACAAATCCTTTGCCGCCATCAGCCAGTTGGGCATTCTCAGGGAACTTAATATATGCCTCAGGGTTCTTCGTAATGCCCCCGTTGGCGGTAGCAAACGCAGCCTTGCCGCCTTCTGCATCGATATCGCAGTTATAAATAATGAGCTGCTCATTACTAAAGACAGCTGTTCCATACTTTCCGGTAAAAGCAGTCACCTTACAGCCGTTATAAAATGTAATGCCGGTATACGGCGAAGCGGTATTGACAAAGATCGCCGCGGAACCTTCATCGTCTTTTTTGGCTTTATCGTATTCTGCTCTGGCGTTCAGAGTGCCGTATATCTTTGCCTCTGCATTGATCCGCAACGCGTCTGAACAGATCTTCGTTGTCACTGCAGTTACTTCTGCATCTGCCGAGTCAATATACTCATTACACTGGATCGCGTACCGGTGCGTTTCGCCATCTGTTTTGATATCCAGTTTGCCATTCACGGTCATTGCGGCACCCGGAAAATTGATCCCGTATCCATAGGTGCGGATCCTGATATCTGCAGATTTGTCAAATTTGATCGAAGTAACTCCGGCATCTCCGCCAAAAGCAGTGCCAAGCTCGTAGTACTGTCTGATTTTGCTGCCATCATCCTCAAAGTCAGCAAACGTTGCTTTGCCTTTGATCGTAATATTCAGCGCCGTATAAAACTGGTATTTACTCATGCCAACTTCATGGAGATTTTCTACGCCATTGAAATTATCAAATGTCACGGTTTTATTCGTATCATCATAGGTTGCCGTACCCTTTCCCTCAGCATCTTTGATCTCCAGACACGTATCGGTAAACTGCGTATCACCAACCCAGATCCCATATTCCGTGCCGCCTGCCTTCGCCGTTATCCGAAATAGCGGCAGACACAAAAACAGCGCCACGCAAAACAGGATACATGATACCGCCTTCGTTAAAAGCTTTCTTTCATTCATGATCTGTAACCCTCTCTTTTCAAGTTATAAAGTTATAAAGACACCCCATCCGAAGACGGGGTGTCACAATCATGTACAAAAACGAATTAAGCTTCGCCCTTCTCAAGTGCAAGCGTCCTGGTGGTCAGGTCGCAAACTTCAGCGGGTCCGAAGTACTGAATAGCACCGGGATACAGGAAGCAAGTCTTTTCTGCCCACTCATCTCTGTGTGCTTCGAAATACTTGAAGGGAGCACCGTCAA
>JAFZNL010000392.1 GCA_017550925.1 Lachnospiraceae bacterium
TAAGGGTATTCAAGACTCTCTATGATCATTCTGCCGCGAATACTGTCACCATAGTATTCCCAAAAAGCATCCGCTTCCGCCTGTGTCAGGTTATCCGAAGGAAAGGAATTAACAGATAATCTCTCTGTATAACCCCTCAAAATATATGCCTGCATGGCCCCGAATATAGTTGCCACTTCCAGTACATGCAGCCTGTCAGCTTCCATATACTCATCGATCAGCTCCAAAACGGTCTTTTCCGTCGGGCGCATCAGCGCCTCCCATGCATATACGGTTTTCCCATCGGGAAGGAAGATCGGCTGGAAAACATAATTGATGGATAATTCTCCCAAAGCCTCAAGTATTTCCTTATCCAACGGCAAGTGATCATAATAAATCATGATTTCAACCATCCAAATGTAAATAAAAACCTGATTCTTTTATACCATTTCCCCCGGCAGATGTCAAAGATGGTTCTTTTATACGTCCTTTACCATCACTTCGTCCAGCGCCTTTTCATAACAGAAAAAATCCTGCTCAAACATGTAGCACTCACCCACATGCGCAAAGCCAAAGACCGCATAGCTGCGGATGGCTTTCGTATTATGCTTGTTGACAAGAAAGTGAATACTTTTATATCCCCGCTTTTTCAGCTGCTCCATTCCATGCTGCAGCATCTTTCTTGCGATACCGCCGTTTTGCAGATCCGGCAGGACACAGAGCCTGGCCAGTTCTCCTCCCGGCGCAAGGGCAGGGTCCCAGCAGGGCAGTGCAGCCACATCTTCATCCTCATCAATGGATACCGCAGCAATGATCTTTTCGTCCCTTTTCATCACAAAAAGGGCATCCCGCGCCAGGTCAAAGTCTATGGTTTCATTTCCGGGATATCCTTCCTCCCAGGGGCAGAATTCCCTTCCCATCTGCGCTGTATAAAGCGCCATCAGCTCTTCCCTGTCATTTTCTGTTGCAAGTACGATTACTTCACTCATGTTCTGCTTTTCCTGCGCTGTCAGTTTCCGGGTCATCAACATTATTTATGATCAGATCTTGAACTTCACTTTCCTTCATAACATTCTGCCTTTTCTGAGCTGCAACTCCCGCTCATAGGATGCAGTTCTGTGTATTTATCATAGATTACCCTATATTACCATACAAAATCAAAAAGGTACACCGAAAAACGCAGTGTACCTTTCATTCTCACTTTTATTCTGCTATTTTGCTATTTAATCTTCCGGATTTCATCCTCTGCCATGATAAAGGCCTCAGCAACCAGCGGATCAAAACTGCTGCCCGACTCATCATTCATTACATCCATAGCTTCAGCAAAGGTAAAGGGTTCTTTGTAACTGCGCTTTGACATCAGCGCATCAAACATATCCGCTACAGCCACAACCCTTGCGGAAAGCGGGATCTCCTCGCCCTTCAGTCCTTCGGGATAGCCGCTGCCGTCCCATTTTTCATGATGGTACCGGACGATGTTTTTTGCCTCCGCAAGGAAGACGGAATCCGGCACAGCCTGCAGGATCTCATCCATTTTGTCGCTGCCGATCTCGGTATGCTTTTTCATGATCGCAAACTCTTGTTCCGTCAGTTTGCCGGGCTTATTTAAAATGTCTTCCCCGATACCGTTCTTGCCCAGATCATGGAGGGGCGCTGTACCGATCACGTCATCGATGAATTTATCGGTCAGGACATCCTCATAGTAGCCCAGTTCTTTCATGGATTTGAGTATGATCTCTGTATACTTTGTGATCCGCTCCGTATGACCGGCAGTATATGCATCCCTGCTCTCGATCATATCTGCCATGGACCGGATCAGCTGCCTGCGGGAATTGGAAACTTTTCTCAGCCGCTGCATCAGGCTTTCAAACTGCCTGCGGGACTTCCTCGATGAATTTGACAGGGCCCGATAGAGCGTTTCGATCTCATCACCGGTCCGGATATCCAGATTTGCCACCTCAGCCGTCTGGTCCTCCGTCATGGCGTCCTGATCCGCCATAATGCTTGCCGTATAGGTCATGGTATTGACAGGTATCAGGATATTATACTCCGCAAGCTATGTGCCAAAGCATACGATCAGCAGGAAAAATCCCAGGAAAATGGAAAACAGTTTGGTAAAGAATAAATAACTGTTATGCGCAAGTTTCGTCATGGAAACGTCGACGCCCACATAGCAGGCACATTTCCCCTCTGCATTATAAACAGGTTTGTAAACCGTCAAAAGATAACCGTACTGATCATTCGTAACAACCGGATCGATCTCCTGTCCTAAGATCATATCGCCAAGGAGCGGAACAAATGCCTCTTCAATGGCAAGCACTGCACCGGGCTTTGCCGCCGGAAATTCTTCCGTATCCAAGTCAAATACCACGTGGCAGCCATCCAACTCAATCTTATATATATAAACAAAATCAATCTCCGGCGAACTGTCCCTGAGCTGATAAAGCCGTTCATGCACTTCTTTATAGCCGGGGGTTTTTTCTCCCTGGGCGATATAGGTATCCACCATTTCCGGATCGATCAGTCCCGCAGCCAGATCCGCAACGCTTTTTGCCAGCTGCTTGTGCTCCTCTATGGTATTTTGGCGGTACAAAAAGTAACTGACCACAGTTGCCGCAATGGACGTGGAAAGGATCGATACGACCAGGATCAGAGTGATCTTCGTCCGAAGGCTCATGATCTTGTTGTCCATATGCCGGATGCGTTTCAATATTTCCGGACTTAAGGGTGTCTGCTGCCATCCGTCAAACATGGTATTTTCTCTGACACTCTCGGGAATACCGAGGCGGAAGAGAAATACAAGGGCAACCGTCAGCATCTTGTCACAAAACTCCAGGGCAAAGGTTGCAAGAAGCTGCGCCAGAAACTGCGGCATACCCGTTGATTCATAGAGCCGCAGTGACAGCTCTGCCGATGTGCCGTCCATCGCAAAACCATACAGAAAATAGGAAAGAACCGAACCGAGAATACTGCTGGCCGCTGTTATGATCAGACCAATGGTGGCTGCCTTATACCATTTTTTCATCCAGTCTCTTTTCGCCAGAAAACCGACAACAATAGCGATCATGACGTTGATGCAGCCAAAATAGATCGCCGATGAATCATAGATGCTTTTAATGGCATTGGTGAAAAATCCCACCAGGATTCCGGGAATATAACCGCCCACCGTTGCGATCAGCACTGTTCCCAGCGTATCCAGATACAGGGGCAGACCTGCTCTTCCGGCAAACCATCCCGCTCCCAGATTGACGAGAACTCCCACAGCGCACAACATGAACAGACCCACTGAACGCAACACTCTTTTTTTGATTAACGGATCTTTTCCCTTGCTTTTTTCCATACTCATTCACCAGTCTAAACGATTTGTTTACGCCTTCTTTTCTGAATTCTTTGCATCAGATATGCCAAACAGTGCCAGAAGGCCTGCCGAGATACCCGTCAATGCCCACAATCCGCTGACAAATCCCACTCTCATGATGCCACCGAAAACAATGGTTCCGATGGACTCACCGATATTGTCCGCGAAGTTATAATAACCCATAGCCTTATCTTCCCCGATCTCCTGAACTTTAGGCTGTGCACAGAAGATCAGCTCTCTTGTGGTCGCGCCGAAACTTCTTGCCGCGCCCAGCACAAACAGTGCAAAAGCGAGCATATAGAGATTCTGGAAGTATCCGAAGATCAGCACAGCTCCCAGGGACAGCGCGCTGGAAAGATACAAGGATCCTTTGCCCAGATACTTCATGCAGATATCTGTTAACGTACCGCTTAAGAAAATTCCCACCAGACAGTTCATGACCAGGAACAAACTGGTCTGGGATTCGGTCAGGCCGTAGGCGTCGCCGAATACCGGCAGGAAATAACTTGTAAATCCGTTGACAATGACGTAAGGAATGGAAACCAGGATCAAAAATCCCAGGATCTCTCTTGAGAACAGCGCCGGAGCGCCCTTCTTCTCTTTCTTGCCTGTTTCAGTGCTATTCGGACTCGTCTTGAACAGACCGCCGACAAATACGATAACGAGAGCGATCACTCCCCAGATTCCGCAGGATGCAAAGAACATTTTTCCCTCACCGATCTTTTCTGCCAGGGTTGCACCGATGACGGTACCGCAGATCATACCGGATAGCATGGAGCCGTTGATAATGGAAAATCCGCCGGTCTTAGCTTTTTCATCGTCCTGATCTGCAACAATGATGAACAGTCCGTTGAGCAGGATACCGACACCGATACCATTGACTAAAATGCCGACCATCGCCATCCACCAGTTGGTGGAGATCGCAGTCAGGAAATCCGCTCCCACACAGATCAGGCCGCCGAGGATCATTGTAAAACGGAATCCCAGTTTCCTGAGCAAAGCGCTGCAGAAGATGGCCACAAGGCCGACCATGACAAAATTGGCCGTCAGCGGCAATGAGCCGGCCAGGTCTTCGGTGATGGGAAGGGACTCATTATAAAACCTAGCCACATATACCGGAAGGAAACTGGTAGGCATGTTATATGCAAGTGTCGCAAAGAAGATCAGCACCCGCAGGTACGGCGTAGGGAACACACTGCTCTTGTCTCCCTTTGCCTCCCTGATCCACTGTTTTCTGTCATCCACAAATCCGTAGATCTCATTAAGGAAGAATACCGCAATGATCAGGATCAGGGTGATATGTACCATGATATCCATACGCATCTGATCTACGATGCCGGTCAGGGTATCGGCTACCATACCGATCTCAACCACGCCAATAACTGAACCATCAGAATTTTTTATAGGACTCTTTACATAGGTATAGGAACCGGTTGCATCCGCCTTACCGTCATTGATGAACATTTCACCGGTCTCGTAGACTTCCTTTACTTCACTGCGCTCTTTTTCATCCAGGGGATAATAGGCTCCGATGGAATTGTCCAGATAGGCAAAGGCATAGAAACGGCCGTTTTGCATCTTGACCAGGTTACAGTACATATTGCCGCTGTACTCACTCTCCATTTCAATGAGCTGTTTCATATTTTCCTGCAGGATATGATACTCATCGGTCTGGTAATCCGAAGGGTAATTGACATGGGCAAAGGCCTCTTTGTCCATAATACTCGATGCGATCTGGGACACCGTACAGATATTGCCGATCTGCTCATCGATGAAATTGACCCTGAACCTGGAAAGCATACTGGTCATGATAAACAGTCCTGTCACAGATACACAGATGATCAGCATCACACTCATCATCTTCTCTGCGATCACGCCGGACTTGAACAAATAGATCACAAGTGCGGCAGCATAGTACAAAAAGAGCAGCATACTGATCACGAATGCCGCATAACGGGCAATGATCATAAACTGTATGAACGCATCATAAGGTACCTGTGAATAACTCTCAACGCTGTGATCCGTAAGATCTAAGACTGCATAGCCTGTATCAGCCGTGATGCAGAGCTTGTGAGTTCCCTGCACATTAACAACGTTCAATGAAAGCAACACGGAGTTTTCCATATCCAGTCCGGTCTTATCACTTAAGGCCTGACTGTCAAACAACAGTTCCATGCCTGCGCCCTCAGCGCCGCTGCCAAGCTGGTAAACACACTGGTTACAGATGTCCGTGATATAAGCTTTTCCGCTTTCGTCCACCGTCATCTGGAAGGGCAGCAGATACTGTCCCTCTTCACTTTCATAAACGCTCGTTTCACCTTCCGGCGCCACATAAGTAATGGAACCGGTCTTATCTACCACATAGGCGCTGTCCCGTCCGCAAACAGCCACATACTGGGCATTTTCAATGGTATCATGTGAAAAAACGGAAAGCTGCTTTGCCTGGTCCGGCGACGCCGTATCCACTCCCATGATGGAAAACTCTGATCCCGAAGGGTCTGCAGCCGCAAACATCAGCATGTCATCAATGACCCTGAGTGAAAAAAGATGCCGTTTGGTGACCATCACATCCGTATAGTCCGCTTCATAAGCCACGTTCAGGAAATGCCCCTTGGCATCAAAACGTAGGATCCTCTCACTTGCAAGTCCGAGACCCGTATCATTCCAGATAACGTCCTGCACGTAGATATTTCCGTTTTTATCAACTGCAACCTCATTGGCCTCGCAGAAGGAATCCGTTTCGTGATTCACCGTCATGATCTTACTGATCACCCTGCCCGCCGGGGAAATCTTCAGGATCTCACTTTTCCCGGCATTAACCACATAAGTATTTCCGCTTTCATCCACTGTGGAATAAAACGGACTGTCCACAAAAACCGATAACGCCCTTTCGTATGGCATATACCACCAGTCCAGGATCGAAAAAACGATCAGCACTGTCGCCAGAATAAGAAATGCGGTATCTCTTTTTCTAAATTCCATTTTTCTGATACAACGAAACATATTTGTCTTCCCCTAAGTCTTTATTTCGTAATCTATTATGATAAATCTTCGGTAAATCCTGCTCCGATTTTTCATAACGCATATTACGGTATTCTAATCATACCTTTTGCATAACGTTATGTCAACTGGCGTACCGCCATTTTTGCGAACATGCCGCCCATTTTCATCAGCTCATCGTAGGTGCCGGATTCAATAATTTTGCCTTTATCGAGATAAATGATCCTGTCACAGTCCTTGATGGTGGAGAGTCTGTGCGCGATCACGAGCCTGGTACACTGCATATCCCTCAGGGTCCTGACCACGGTTTCCTGGGTCCGGTTATCCAGCGCGCTGGTAGCCTCGTCAAAGAGCAGGATATCCGGTCTCGCCGCAATGGCCCTTGCGATCAGAATCCTCTGTTTCTGTCCGCCGGATACACCGCCGCCGTCTTCGGACAACATGGTGTACATGCCCATGGGCATCTTTTCAATGTCTTCGGCAACGCCGGCCCGCTCAGCTGCATCCCAGGCGCCTTCCATGGTCAGTCCGGGCGCGCAGATCGCGATATTGGAATAAATATCTCCCGCAAACAAGCTGCCGCTCTGGAGCACTACGCCGATCCTGCGCCGAAGGGACTGCAGGTCCAGATTGACAATGTTTTTTCCGTCAAAATATACCGAACCGCTTTCTGCCGTCTCAAATCCCAGGATCAGTTTCATCAGGGTGGATTTTCCACAGCCGGAACTGCCGACGATCCCTAAGTATTCCCCGGCTTTGATCTCAAGACTCAGACCGTCCAGTACATAGGGCATCTCCGGTGTATACCGGAACTTCACATGCATCAGTTCCAGATTTCCGTCCAGCTTGCTGATATATTCCCTGTCCGTAAAGATCTCCGGCTGGGTATCCATGATGGGACGCACCATATCGATGGCCGGCTTTAACGCACCAAACTGCAGGCCGAAATCTGCCAGCGCCAGCACCGATGCAGTAAAGGATGCAAAGGATGTCTGAAATGCGATATAAGTGGATGCCGGGAGGTTTTGTTTCCAGGCAATGAAATACAGCACTATATTTCCGCAGATGGAAATGACTACGCCCAAAACACCGGATATCTGCAGGAAAATCGGCGGCATCAGCGGGATCTCTTTCCACTTTTCCGTCCACTTTGCATAGGCCCGTACTTCTGCGCCGGCTGTTCTGATCTTGGTAATACCGCCGATGATCTGATAGAGAAAACTGGTAACACGGTTATTCTTCTCGTTGATCACCTTGCTCATCCTGATCTGCAAAAAGCCGGAAACAGAAATGTTCGCCAGCATGACTGCTATGATCACAAAGGAGGGGATCACCATACAGGAGGCAAACGCCCTGATCTGCAGCAGATAAATAAATGACAGCAGCGCAGTCAATGCCGCTGGGATCAGACCGCCGCCAAGGATATCACAGATGGTATTGACGGCCAGTGCCCTGTTATACAGCTCACCTGCATCGTAGCTGCGGATAAAGGGCATGGGCAGTGTAAACAGCCTGTTCCAGATGGCGCTCTGGCCGGCGATACGCATTTTCGAACCGAGCCTGGTGACGCAGATACTTCGGGCCAGAAAAATCTGGCAGCTGAAAATGGCGGTGCTGACAAGCAGAACCATAATGCCGGGAATCTCCTTGGCCGTCACGGAAGGAATAACATTGTTATAGATCGTCTGGTTCAGATACGGCGAGATCAGGCCGCTTAATTCCAGGAAAAGACTGATCATCAGGACCATGGCGATATCGCCGGAGGTAATGCTGGAAGCCAAAAACTTCCA
>JAFZNL010000393.1 GCA_017550925.1 Lachnospiraceae bacterium
ATATCTGCCGAGACAGATGAGGATCACATGCATCTGCTTGTATCGATGCCGCCGGACATCGCTCCGGTAAAGCTCATCAACATGGTAAAGACACAACTTTCCAAAGAAGTGCGCGCCAATTATACCGAGCATGTGAAAAAAAATCTGTGGAAGGATTCCTTTTGGAGCGCAAGCTATTTCTGCGCTACCACAGGTTCTGTTTCCATGGATACCGTGAAGGCCTATATCGAAGGACAACGCACCGACGAGCACAAGCGAAAATATGTCAAATCAGGTAAATACAAAAAAGCGATTCATCCCACAACCGACATTCGTCGGAAGGGGTTTTCTCGCTGAGTTATTATAAAAAATCAAGTATCTCCATCTGATGATCCGCATGATCAAACTCATCTAAGATCGGACACGGAATGTGCGGGTCGAACGCCATTTCATGAAACCAGGTGCACTGCACCGGATGCATGCCGGCTTCCCTGGCGGCGAACAGTTCATTGGAACCGCCATCTCCGACATACAGGCACTCCTCTGCCTTCAGTCCCAGCTGCTGCGTCATTCTGCGGAACATTTCCTGATCCGGCTTGCTTATCCCCTGCTCATAGGAAATCAGCGCCACGTCAAAATACGGGAATAGTTTGCTTTCCCTTATCATATCACGTTCATCGGAAAAAGTGTTCGTGATCAGTCCGATCCTGATCCCTCTTTTTTTCAGTTCCTGCAAAAGCTCTAGCGTCGCCTCCGGCATACCGGAAAAGGTATCCTTAAGTCCTTCCTTTCGTTTGGATGCCGCAAGACTGACCATCTCCTCTGAATACAGATCCAGTTTTTTCAAAACGATCCGCAGTCCTTCTTCGATGGTATATTTCCCAATGGTCCGGTCTTCTTCGATGGCGTGCCATTCTTTCCGGAACTCTTTCGGATCCGCGCCCACATCGGCAGCGATATCTTCTCCGAAATAGATCCGCCCTTCAAAGAGTGAGACAAGAGTTTCAAACATATCAAAAACAACGGCTTTTATCATGAGTCAAGCAACCTCCTGAGCATCAACTCTCTGTTGTTAATAAACATTTCCGTGATCTGATAACTGTCAGTATCCTCATACTTGCAGGGATGGATATTTCCATCATCAAAAGTCAGGATTTCCGCATCCGGTATGCCAAGCAGGATCGGAGAATGTGTTACGATAATGAACTGCGAATGATTTTTCACACATTCCATGATCTCAAGGAGCAGCGTCAGTTGTCTTTGGGGTGACAGGGCGGCTTCCGGCTCATCCAGAAGATAGATGCCGTTCCCTTTGAAATTGCTCTGCGCCATGGCAAGAAAACTTTCTCCATGAGACTTATGATGATAATACTCCGGCCTGACGCCGCCTTCTAAACTGTATTTTTCTTCCGCGCTGGCCACGTTATAAAAACTCTCAGCTCTCAGAAAATATCCCCATCCTGCTTTGCCATAACCTCTGATCAAGCGCATAGCGTCGCAAAGCTCTGAGTGCGAGTCGTAGGTAGAGAAGTTATAATTTCTGGTTCCGCCTTCGGGGTTAAAGCCGTAGGATACCGCAATTGCTTCAAGCAAGGTTGATTTTCCGCTACCGTTTTCTCCGACAAAAAACGTAATAGGTTTGCTAAGCATGAGAGCATCCATACCGGCAATAGACGGGATGCTGCGCAGATAACTGCCTTCATCGATCTTATCCCAGTCTATGCTCAGTCCCTTTATATAAAGCTGCGCGTCCTTCCCTTTCAAATCTTCTTCTCCGTTACCTGTTATTCCGACAGAAAAAACTTATCTTTTCAATCCTTTTTTCCATCCGGTTCTTGCTATATGTCGCCTTTCGGATCAGTATTTTAAGTCGATCGCATCATCCTCATGATCGATCCAGTACCTGAGAATCTCATAATGATCGACAGGAAGCTGCGCCGCCTGGTCTTCCATCAGTGTGATCGTTACCTGATCATTTTTCCATTCCGAAACTTCAGGCTGCTGATCCGTCCCAATCCCTTCCGGTATCTTTCGGCAGATGATATGGGATCGTATAAACACATCTTCCCGTTCCAGCACTTCCCCGGCAAAAGCATCCATATCCGTGATGGTCACCGGCAGCACATCCGTCAGGGTGATGGTATCTTCCTGCCCCCGGGAGTTTCCCGTCTCACCGGTAAAGGACGGCGGCATGGTAATCGATGCCGTGCAGGTGCAATTTTCAAAATCAAACCCGAGTTTTTCCGCCTGCAGTTTTAATATACTCTCGCTGTATTCCTGCATCCTCTCGGATGTATAAATACTGCCGGTTTCCACGTTGACCCAAAAGTCATAGGTGGCATCCCCCAGTTTGTAAGTTCCCTTTACGTAGTCCGACATTTCCAGCCTGTCCGCTGCCGGCCTGGTGATATCCGCATAGAGCCCCTGGATGGTCGCCTTTTTTCCGGTCTCTTTAAAATATGCTTTCATCATCTGACTGCCGGTCTTTTTCTGCTCACTTTCCCCGGCTACGCAGCCGCTCAGAAAACAGACGGCCATCAGCGCTGTTAATAGGATCCGTATCAGCGCGCCATAGGTATGCCTGTTTCGTTTTGTTGCTTTTATTGCTGCATTGCCGTGCATGGTCTCTCCGGGCATTTTACATCCTCATTTATTTTACACACAAATCATCAATCCGTTTAGGCCGGCAGCAGCACCGTTACCCTGGTGCCCTTTCCCTGCTGGGATTCCACATACAGGCCGTAGCGCTGTCCGAACTTCAGGCGGATTCTCTCGTTGACGTTGTAGAGACCGAAAATCTCGCCGCTATCGCTTTTTTCAGGCTCAGCCTGTTTTGTATGTCTTGGTATGGCCTCTGACAAATCTTTTTTGTCAGAGGTCTCGTTTTCTTCATTTTCCGTCCAGCGGATGCTGAGTCTTTCATTGATCTGCAAAAGCCTGTCCGGTGCAATACCGGCGCCGTCATCTTCAATATACAGATAAACGCAGCCGCTCTCGGCCTTGCCGGTAACGGTGATGGTACCGCCGCCGCGAACATTTTTGATCCCGTGATACAGGGCGTTTTCCACGATGGGCTGCAGCGTAATCTTAGGGATCTGAACATTTCCCAGTTCTTCCGGCACTTCCACCTTGTACTGCAGGATGTCCTGATAACGGATCTGCTGGATCTCCAGATAACTTCCCACATGACGGAGTTCATCCCGCACGGTCACGATCTCGCGGCCCTGTCCCAAGGAAGTACGGAAAAACTCAGACAGACTTTTTACCATGCCCACAACCCTCTGCTGATCGCCGCCTTCTGCCAGCCAGACAATGGTATCCAGCGTATTATATAAAAAGTGCGGGTTGATCTGCGCCTGCAAAAGCTCCAGTTCAGCGGTTCGAAGGGACTCCTGCTCCGTTCGCACCTGGGACAAAAGCTCCTGGATCCGGACGATCATCTCATCCAGGGAAGTTGCCAAAACGCCCAGTTCTGCACCGCCTGTGATATCCGCCCGTACCGACAGGTCGCCGCCTGCCACACGCTCCGTGACCTTCGATAGCTGCAGGACAGGGCTGGTAATGGACTTGGAAATATTTACTGAGATCAGTGCCATCAAAAGAAGCAGCACTATCAGTGCAATTCCGATAAAGGTCATGACCCCGGTATAAAATGTCCGCATCTGGTCCCGGACCTGAATCATGTCCTGGATCTCATAATAGATGAACTGCAGCATGGTCTCCCGCACCAGGGCCGTCACGATCTGAACGTCGTTTTCCCAGATCTCCATGTTGCTCTCATACTGATTGCCTTCCTTCAGATTGGCTTCGATACGATCTGTATACGTTCCCAGGTTGATCAGATACTTTCTGATATCTTCCAGTCTCTTGGTGTTCTCCGCAGAAAGGCTTTTGGATTCGGAGAGGGAGTCCACAACGGACTGGGCCTGGGACAGCATTTCCCGCAGGCTGCACTCCTCAAAGGACTTGCTCTCTACAATGACCAGATAGGTTTCGTAATCAAAATCACTTTTGAAATCCAAAGAAAAACTCGACGCCCTTCCCGCTGCCTCGATGAGTTGATCATAACGCCTCGTCTGAGTCTGCATGGTCACAAGGCAGAGAATGGCAAAAATTAACAGCGGTAAAGAAACCACCAAATAAGAAAGGCGGATCTTTGCCGTTAATGACATATCCGAAAGAAGGCGCCTGATGCGCCCTCTAAAATTTTGTTTTTCGCCTTGTTTTGCGGTGTTTCCGGATTCTGTATTCATAGATTCATTCTTCCGTCACGCTGCTTCCCTGTCCCGCACGGTACTGGGTGGGTGTCATGCCCTGTGTTTTCTTAAACAGGAAGGAAAAATAATGGGGATCTTTGTAGCCCACTTCGTAACTGATATCGGCGCCCCTCTTAGCTGTTGAGCGCAGCAGCTCGCGTGCCTTGTGCATACGGAAATCCGTCAGGTATTTGATAAAGGTCTTCCCGGTCTGCTCGCTGAAGATCATGCTCAGATGATTGGGCGAGAAGTTCACATGGCTGGCCAGGGTATTCAGCGACAGATCGCCGTCGGCGTAGTTTTCTTCGATATATCGTTTCGCCTCTTCGATAACGGATGCATAGCGGTTGCCCACACCCTGTTCACGAAGGAGGATCGCTTTTTTCATGGATCTTGTCAAATACTGTTTTGTCGCTTCTTCATCCCGGATATCGCCGGCTGCCATATCAAAAGCCTCAGCCTCGGATCTGTCGATGCCGATGCTTTCTAAGAATGCAGATACCGCAAAGTACATCTCCGTTGCCAGATACTGGCGGAAGAGATTGGAGGCCGCTGCCCCTTCTCCGATGCCTGCGAAAAAGTCCCGGACAAAGAGTTCCACTTCCTCCGGCTGACCGGTATGCAAAAACTCGCTGATCCTTGCCCTGCTGACCTCGTTGGGATCGATCTGGGAAAGGGAGAAGTCTTCGGAAGCGCCGCCCTCCGTCATGGGTCCGAGAGCCGGCTCCTCGCCTTCCTGATAATAGAAGATGCCGCTCTTTTGCATATAAAAACGCTTGGAATAAGCGATGGTCGCCTGTCTGTGGCAGACCGGAAGTTCCGTCAGCCTGCCTGCCGGAAGACCGAAGGCTGCGCAGTACATGATATGGGAATAATCCGCAAGGACCGTGGTCAGTTTCTCTGC
>JAFZNL010000394.1 GCA_017550925.1 Lachnospiraceae bacterium
ACTTTGGAAAAAATGATCAGGCATCTATCTACTATGTGCTTTTGCTCACCATAAAATTCTTCTATTTTTACGATTGGTTCTGTAGTTTCGTCATAAAAATCCTTAAGCATATTGTTTTCATCCTCTCATCGATTAACTTCAAAGATAAAATTCAAAGATAAAGAGTATACACAGTCTATAGTACCTTGAAATATTATAACAAGACTCTTGACGGAATAAAACAAAAAATGTAGAGTCAAAACAAGCCAGACATAGCAATTTTGCCATTATCAACTACCCTCTTTGAATAATATACAAAACCTTTGTTCCGTTTTATTTCCGTATATCCCAGTTTTGTATAAAAAGAATTTGTTCTGATATTCCAGTCGGGTGTATCCAGGGTAAACTCCTTTACTCCGGTAAACATCGATTCTATTTCCTGCATGATAAAAGATCCGTAACCCTTACGGAAATGCTCCGGCGCAACAAAAATCCTGCCGACATTCAGTGCGTCTTCTTGCAAAAACAGGATTGCTCCGCCGACGATCAGTCCATCTTCTGTCAATTTATACAGATGCCCTTGTCTTGCCATCTTCGTATGAAAGGATACCGACGCATACCCGGGAGGACCTCCTGCCGATGGTCCTCCCAGGAAAACATCACTGTCAAACGCACGCTTAGAAATTCCGTTCAGTGTCAATGCATCCGATGTACCCGCTTTTAACAACTGTAAACTCATATCGTTTCTCCTTTTCATTCACGTTTGCTTTTTTGTTTTGCCAAGTCTTGCCTCTCCTGGTCATTTAGTTTTCTCTTCGATTTCACATCCCTGGCCACGGATCCTGATATCGTTCAGTTGCTCTGCGTTGAGTGTTCCAGCCTGAAACAGTAAAAGGTACTCATTTTCAATGGAACTGTCAAATATGAAAAGATCGTCTGTGTTAATTGTTACCCTTACTCCATTCTCATACAAAGTCTTTATCGGATGGTTTTTATAGTCCCTGGCATATCCTAACATCACATTACTGCTTGGACATACATTCAGCCGGATATTGTTCTTTGTCAAATACTTCATTACCTCTTTCGATTCAGCGGCATGGATGCCATGATGGACTTCATCAAGTCCCAATGTTTCCACGGCTCTTTTCACATCATCAGCAGATCCGCTTTCGCCAACATGCATTCGCTTGATCAAATGATATTGTTCCGCTTTTCTGTAAAGAGGGATAAACTCTTCCACAGGTTTGATATCCTCACCGCCGCACACATCGATCGATCTGAAAAATCCCTTAGATAGATACGCATCGATGGATTCTGTTTCCTTCTCAATATCGCAGACAGATACATAGGTGATCTCCGGTTCAAAAAGCGTATCCGGACAATATTCCTGATGAAAATAATCGATCAGTTTTACGAATTGATCCATTCCCCCGACAAGCTCTATTTCTGTAACTCCAAAGTTCATGGAAAGCCTTTTGATATGGTTTCTTTTCGCTTCTGCAAAAGCGCCTTCCCACCTAAGTATGATCCCCTCACTTCCAGAACAATACGGTTTTATGTTATCAGAAAACCATTCCTGCATTCCTTCAAGTCCGCTGAATCTTTCCGGCGTTTGGGGAAACTTATGGTTAATTTTTTCTTCTAACCATTTTCTTCTGCATCCCTTCGTGGAATGATTATGAATATCACTTTTGGGCACCAACAACAGTTTTTCGGTATTTCCTTCTATCAGCCCCTCATAGAATAGATCCCTCGTCATATTATCTCCACTCATTCTTAATAAAACTATTCTTCTGTTGTTTTATTTGAAACCGTCTATCTATAGGTATAGTACCATATTCCCGAATCAACCCCTGAAATCAATATGTCCGCCAAGCGAGCGTTCCGCGTCCGTCATAACGCGGCCGGCTGCGCCGTCATAGGAATAGTTTTGTACCTTTGTCAAAAGATCATCCATGGAATCGGCTTCTATCGTCACATACTCCTTGCCGTATACTTCCATGACTTTATCATGTATCCGTTTCTCAGCGTCTTCCGGGATTTCATCATGATCCGGTTGATCCGCCTTTTCGCTCTTTTCCGCCCTTTTCTCTTTTGCCTTCTCTATCCGTTCCTGCCGCGCCTTTGCTTCCGCCTTCTTATGTTCCTTTGCCTTCTTTTCCTTCTTCTCCGCGGCTCTTTTTTCTATCAGCTTTTTCTGCTGGTCGCCTGCCTTCTCCACAGTAGCAAAAAAACTTTCCTTCCCATTGGAATCAACAGACATACCAAAGTTCTTAACATTAGCTCCGGTACTGGCTAAACTGTTTTTTGCATCGGTCATCTTCATTGACGCCACAGCAATGATCCCTTCATATTTTTTCCGGAAGGATTCATCACTCGCCATGCGCTCAAGCTTTTCCTCATCGATCAGGACCACCATCTTGCTGGAATTCCCGTAAGCCGCGGCATTTTGAGCCACCAGCCCCTTCATATCCTTGCTGACGGCAATAAAATCCATATTGCCATACTTTGCCTTCAGCTTATCATAATAATCCTTGGCTCCATCGGATAACTTCACATCACCAATCGTATTGCCATATTCTGTTTTTCTTGGGATAAGGGAACTTTTCGGATCGACCGGATTCCAGCTTTTCGTTTCAACTTTAGAATCAGATGTCTCCTTAACTGAACCGGTCTGATTGGGACCCGATGCGATTCCACTGACACGGTCTGCGACCGTACTTCTTGAACGAACGGCTGAATAGACTTGCTGCTGATTAGATGTCTCGCGTATGCTTGCCATTTTTCTACCTCCCTGTAGATATCATTGAAATCCTTTTCAATGCATAAACACCCGATGCCCCAGGGACATCAGGTAAATTCAGACAATTACGGTTATCTAAAATTTGTATCGACATGAACTGCCGATTCCTTAACACTAAAACCAAACCTTGCAAAACACTTCGATGACATTACAAGGAACGGCTGTACTTATCCACTTCATCGCACTTCTCACTTAGCAAGCAATATTCCCTGTAGCACCTGATAGGGGAGTTCGCCGAACTCAGAATACTCCGGTATCTTTGGATTTACCACAAAACACGGTATTCTCTTGAATTTCAGCATGTCTTTCCTGACTTTCGCCCAAAGCTGTCCCTCTTCATAGTCATCATCTGACTGACGATCCCATTTTTCATCCCAAACATGCGGGAGAATAAACCTTTCAGACGCTGATCCATCCGGCCAGATGATCGTGTCGCGGATTATATAATAGGCTGCGAATGGTATGCTGCTTTCCCGTTCTGCATTTTTGATCATCTCTATCTCTTCTTGTGTAGGTTCCATCTTCCTGAATGTCCTGTTTTCATGATCTATCAGGACTTTTGTGTACTCTCCTTTGCTGAACCTTTCCACATCTTCCCTTGCTACGCCAAGCAATCTCATCCTGGCCATTGCCTCCCGGCGAAGCCTTTTATCCAGTGGATCATTACCAGCAAAAATGCAATCCACATCTCTTTCATATCTTTCCACATGTACCGGTTTCGTCAGATACGGCCTGAGATTCGTGATCGTGTCCATATAACTTGAAAAGCGTTCTTCCAGCTCATCTTTCGCATAATCAATATTTCCTGCAGCGTCACTCATATTTCCATCGGCGTCAATGCGGAGCTGCCCTCCCCACCATTCGGACAGATAGCCGGTCAGGCGATAGTCAAGTACCCTTGTTCTGTTCTCATTGAATGTGATCTCCATATAAAAACACGGGTCCGCGAATGCGTCGTCACTCTCATCGTTTTTTGAATACAGTATCGCTTCATAATCCCCA
The DNA here is from genome assembly GCA_017550925.1 of Lachnospiraceae bacterium. Taxonomy (GTDB): domain Bacteria; phylum Bacillota; class Clostridia; order Lachnospirales; family Lachnospiraceae; genus RGIG7926. The sequence continues at coordinate 3,785 of JAFZNL010000394.1, forward strand.
TCTCCAAAGTCATAGACCTTGCAGAAAAAGCTCCAGTCACTGTCAATATCGATACGTCCGCCATACGCCCCCAAAAGACCGAATATTCTGTTCAATGCTTCGATTCTGTTAAAAACCATGTCGCCCTCCGATTTTCATGCCCTGCTTTACGTAGCCTATTTCTGAATGTGTCTGATCTCCCTGCACCGGATTCGGTCCATATAGTGTAATGCCCTGCTCCGGTAATACCCCGCTTCCGACAATACCGAATATACCGAGTGCCTTTCTCCCGGTTTTAACCGGGTAATAATCCAATGTTTCTCAGTTACGGCTTTCATCATGTTCGTGCAATCACAGTCGACCTGCAAAACTGTTTAAATGTCATTGTATATGCGAAGTATAGCACATCGATTCCGAGACCGCGACACCTTGCAGTCGTACTTGCCCCGTGCTACAATATGAAAGCAGTTAAATACACTTTTTTGATTCGTGGAGGAGCCATCGTGAGTAAAATGGCAAGACAGCTAAACCTGTTTGATTACATCTGCTGTACCACATATCACGGTCCCGCTGAACTGATGAAAAGATTTAATGTTTCCCGTCGGATGTTGCAAAGAGATCTGAAAGCGGAATATTACGCCCTTTTTCCGGGCAGCAACGAAAGAACCCGGCAACGCGATTTTAGAGAACTGCGCGAAGCCGGGTAGAATCAAGTACTGATCCTTATTGATTCGTTTTCTTGATAATTTCACGCGCAAACTCGGAAATGAGGATATCTTCTTTCTTTTTTACTCATACCTCATATACCTCCCCATCGCTCTTTTTATCTATTTTATCCGCGTACTCCTTAAAGATTTCCAACTTGGCAAACGCTTCTCCCGCTTCCGTATGCATTGGAATGATCCGATCAGGCTTTGTCAGATCCATCAGTTTTTTCAGATCCTCTACATATGCATGTCCACTTGTATGAAGCTTTTTTACATGCGCCTCATCCATATGCCCCTGCATGAATTTCACCACATCCGGATCTTCTGCTTTACCGCCTTCCAGATAACCTTCCCACATAGAGTATGTAATGAAGGGATCTTTCATCTGTTCCATCCTCTGTTCAAAGCGGCCCTTTTCAAAGTCCGGATTTCTATTTGGCCTTGCCAGCATGACAAACCCTCTTTTCAGATATATCTCCGGGTCTGCCAGGTCGACAACGGAAACCTCATCACCTTGAACCTTTACTTTCCAGTCCCTAAGCTCTTTCAGATAGAACGGGTTTTCATCAGGACATAGTACATAGATTCTCTTTTTGAAACGATATTGGGAAAACCATTCAGATCGGGCTTCCATTGCAACCCTCATCACTTTAGCCTGATAAAGATCGCATAAAAAGTTCTTATCTCTCGGTGTCGCCTGGTAAAACTCCATGATACTGTCAAGATTCGTGGAAGAAACCAATACGACATTTTCTTTATGTTCCTCAAACACTTTTTTTGCTTCGCGTCTCAGATCCTCTTCTGTCCGGATGTGATTGTTTTTCTCCTCCTGCATCCTTGTCACCATGGTCCCTTCCGTCACAAGGATGTCTATTTTCCCGACATATTTTTTGATCATTTTCTCAAAGGTAATTTCCCCGGAAATACCATGCGCCCTGAAATCACCTGTATAAAGGATCCTTTTCCCGTTCATTTCCAAAACGAACATATATGCATCGAGCGCGGAATGATCACACATAAGAGGCGTTACGCGTATCCAGCCAAAATCCTTTGCCGTCCCGCGTGGCCAATATGGTTCCATTTTTTCTATTGTCGGCAATTCAATCTCATTGCCACGGCCTTGTTTCTGTTTCAGATAATCCACCGGCTTGGCAATGATCTTCATGATCTCTTTCGCAGTCTCACCAACGTACATCGGAATTCCATCAGGAATATGATTTTTCAGACCCACATGATCACCATGATAATGCGTAAATAAAACTGCATCAGTGTGTACGCTTTTTCCTTCCTCGGAAAAAACCATATCCACCAGCATTTCGTCGCTGATCTTTGCCTTCGTTCCCGGAAGGTTTGCTCCAAAATCAATCAGGATCCTATGATCCCCTTTTCTGAATTCTGTAACAACGCCACCGATCTGGTCGCTTCCCCTTATGATCCTGATACCGTCCATATTCCCTTCCCTCAATGAATCCTGTACAACCAAAATATAACTTCTGCCATTTCCTTATACCCTAACTATATACCCTTTCCACTAATATGTATAGCATATGAAAAACAGCTATGCCTCATCTTAGCGTCGCACAGCCTTACTGCCAATATTTTTGAGGCGCTTTGATAAAAAATGTAGTATACTTACGTTTATGTACGGAGAATAACGAGTGATCAAGAATGAAAGGACATAAATATGAACGAAATAAAGATCAGCTCTGATTTCAGGGGCGTTGCCTATATTGAGCAGAATGATAAGGTCTTGTGCAAAAATAATAGCGGTTTTGCGGACCTTGCAAATCAGATCCCCAATACCTTTGAGACCCGGTTTGCCTGCGCTTCCATGAGCAAAACCTTTGTGGCAGTCGGTATCCTCCAGTTGATCGAACGCGGAGAATTACAGTTTGAGGATACCCTTGGCAAGCTCCTTACGATCGATCTGAAGGATATCGATCCTGACGTAACTGTAAGACAGCTACTGACACACACCTCCGGTGTCCCGGATTATTTCGATGAAACTGTAATGGATGATTACGAGGCATTGTGGAAGGATTATCCGAATTACCGGATCCGGCACAATGAAGATATGCTGCCGCTTTTCATAGATAAACCCATGATGTACCCCCGGGGCGAACGGTTTCAGTACAACAATACCGGATTTGTTTTGCTGGGTATGATCATAGAAGCGGTCACCGGAATGGATTTTGATATTTTCCTGCAGGAAAGTATTTTTGATGTTTGCGGGATGAAATCTACCGGCTATTTTGCATTTGACAGATTACCTGCCAGGTGTGCAAACAGTTATATCAAGTGCGAAGACCCTGACGGATACCGTACCAACATCTATTCTGTGGGTGCAAAAGGGACCGGCGATGGCGGTGCTTTTGTCACAGTCGGTGACCTTATGTGTTTTTGGAAGGGTTTACTGAACCATACACTTCTTTCCGAAGAAATGGTGGATGCCATGTTCTCAAAGCAAAGCGGCGACGGGAATGATCCTGAAGAGGGATACTACGGCTACGGAGTATGGATCATTGATAATCCATCCGGGAAAGACTATGTGTATATGCAGGGATGCGACGATGGCGTCAGTGCGATTTCCGAGTATAATCCCAACAATGGGATGATTTCCGTTCTGCTCAGCAATTTCGGTGATAATGTCTGGGAAAAGATGCGGGGGATCAGGAATGCCTGTTATTAACCTTGGCTTACGATGCTCCCCCAACTGATGCATATTATAGTATAATTCTATCCATGAATACCCGTCCCAAAAAGACGGACCCTGTAAAAGATGTGTATTTGAGGTAGAGCCATGCAATTCGCGCACGAAATGCAATATAAAAATCCGACAGATCAGCAATCGTCTATTGAGATGACGCCTTACTCTCCTGTCTTTCAGGAAAAGTACAAAACCATCTACAATGAGTGTTACCATGAAATGCGTAAGGCGCTTGGAATCGAGCCCTTTGACTTCATTCAGGATGATTCCTTCTTTGAAACCGGCATGGACTGTGTCTATCTCCTCTTACAGAAAGATGAGATTATCGGCAGCGTTGCCATAAAGGACGAAGAGATTGATGACCTGATCGTCAATCCCAACTACCAGGGACAGGGATATGGCAGAAACATCCTGCTTTGGGCACTCTCTCATATAGACTCCAAACGAGTCATTTTGCATGTTGCGGACTGGAACAAAAAAGCGATCCGTCTCTATGAAAAGAACGGATTTGTGATCACGGATACCTTTGAAATATAGAGAAAATATGATATCGAAAACGATTGGTAAATGGGGAGACTTAATACATGGGCAACATCAGAACAAACTATGAAAAATGGTATGAAAGCGACGATTATTATTGGGGCCTGGAACCTGCGCATTTCTGCGATGAACTGATCGCACTTTGCCCTCCGGGTGCTGAAATAAAAGTATTGGATATCGGATGCGGCGAAGGAAAGGATGCGGTATATATGGCATCAAAAGGCTATACCGTAACTGCCTTTGATGTGACGGAAAACGGCATCCGAAAAACACTCCGGCTGGCAGAGAACAGAAAGGTCCCCATCCATGCCTATGTAGATGATATCAATACATTTAAGACCGACGATCAGTTTGATATCATCTACTCTACCGGAACGATCCAGTATCTTTTTGACGAAAATAAGAAAGGCTTTTTTGAGAAGATCGAAAAGATCCTGAGGCCCCATGGATTTGTCTTTTTCAATGTATTTGTGGAAAAGCCATTCCTGGAACTGCCCCCGGATTGGGACATGGAAGAAAAAATGTGGCAATCCGGGGAATTATTCTCCTATTTTCCAAATTGGAAGTACCATAAGATCGATGAGGTCATTTTTGAGGACCATAGTGGCGGGATCCCTCACTTCCACTGTATGGATACGATCATTTGTGAAAAGATGTGATCACACTTTGAAAAATGCCAGGTCTTCATCCAGTTTTTGGGCGATATTTCGCAGTTCTCCTGCGCTGGTCGCAAGAATACTCAAATTAGCACCCATCTCCTCCATGGAGGCGGATGTCTCCTCTGTGGATGCTGCGTTCTCTTCGGAAATGGCGGAAAGTGAACTGATCGCATCTATGATCACGGTTTTGGATGCATCGCACTCCTGCGTCAGGGCAGATATGTTGCTCACACCGTCAACCGTTGCATTCACTCCGTCTACGAGGGAATTGATCTTTTCCACGGTTTCGTTCAATACCCGGATCACATCATTCCCGATATTGCTGACATGCTGCGCTTTTTCATTTGCCTTACCAGCCTGCTCCAAAAGTGCTTTCATTTCACTGCGGATCTCCGCTGCGGTCTTAGAGGATTCCGTGGCCAGATTGCCGATCTCCTCGGCAACAACGGAAAATCCCCTGCCTGCTTCCCCTGCCCTTGCCGCTTCGATAGAGGCATTCAGCGCCAGAAGGTTTGTCTGGGCTGCAATGGATGTGATACCATCTACTTTTTCATTCACGCTCTGTACAGCCTTATTTGTCTCTGTCATGGCGTCGCTGATCTCAGCCACCGCATCTCCCATGTTGTGCATATTATCAGATAATTGCCCCAGTGCCTGTGCCGACTCCTGAGACAGGGAATCCATTTCAGCCGTGGACGCCGCCAGTGCCTGCGCATTATCCGCAACCGTACTGATAGCATCAGAGAGCATATCGACGTTTTTCGTCACCTTATCAATGGAATCGGACTGTTCCATGGCGCCCTTCGCTAACTCCTGGGCTGCGATGGTTACGCCTTCCGTGGTATCGCTTAGCTGCGTGGACGTGTCCGACAAACTCTCCGCCTGGTTTCGCACCGTATTGGCAATGGATTTGATATCATTGATCACCCCTGTCAGTATGTCGATCAGTGCGTTGGAATTATGCAGCATTTCGCCAAGTTCATCCCGCCGCCTGAGGGTGTTCTCGCTCTTTTTAAACTCACCGGCTGATAAGTTACTGATCACGGCATTGACCGTAAGGACTGCATCCACAAGACGGTTCGCGATCACGAAGACTACCACAAGTGTGATCAGAATGATCACGACACCTACCAGCAAAATGGAAACCATGCTTTTCTGTATGGTTTTTTGCATTTCAGCTGTGGGTTTTCCGGCGAAGGCCATGCCTGTCACCTTGCCGCTTTCATCCTTGATGGGCGCATATGCCACGCAGTACTCGGCGCCTGCCACATCTGTCTTTTCCGATGTATAGGTTTCGCCGCGGTTAATGACTGCTTCCACCACCTCAGGTGCCGCCTGCGTACCGATGGGACGTGTACCGTCTGCCTTGAGCACGGATGTGGACGCTCTTGTATCCCCTTCAAATCTTGTAAAATCATATCCGGTTGCGGCCTTAAACTCATCCTCCAGTTCATTCGTTGTCCAATCCCTATCGGATGTCACTATTTCCTCTCTGAACAGCTCCGCCGCCGCCAAAAGTCCTTCCAGCGCCTGCCCCATCATACCGCTTTGCAGCTTGCTTGCCACCATACTGAGCAATATGATACCGATCAGCAGAACCGGCAAAAGCGACATCAATAGCAGCTGCCTTCGTATTGTCAGTGCACTTTTCTTTTGCATAACCCTTTACCCCTGCTTTCTGTTTGTCCCCAAACGATTCGATGTTTATTCATTTGACATCCATTAGTTTGATACCCATTTGTTCGGCATCAAACTATATCAAGTATAGGATTCTGCTGATTCTTTGTCAATAACCTAATGACAAGGCTGCTTCTCATGATATATAATGTGATTGGTTCATCCGAAACACGAATCCTATAACGCTAGCATAAAATCCGATGGGAAATACCGAATTGAAATACCGGGCAAAAATTCATGCGGAGGATCTCTATGAATGCATTATTAGAAGCGCATCTGGCTTTTCGAAAGAATGTTGCACCCGGCGTAAAACTATATGGACTAAATCCCGGAAATCACAGAATCCTGTTATATGTTTCCGAGCACCCGGGCTGCCTGCAAAAAGATATCGCAGAACACTGCATCGTAGAAACATCTACCCTCTCCAGCGTCCTTAAGAATCTGGAAAAAAAGGGACTTTTGGAAAGGCGGCGTTTTGAAAAAGACAACCGCGCCTACGCCATCTATCCCACCGAAAAAGGACAAAAAATCGTAGACACCGTCACAGAAAAAATGCTGGCTTCCACCAAAATAGCGCTCACCGGCTTTTCCGAAAAAGAGGCCGAGGATCTGATGGTTTATTTGGATCGGGTGACAGAAAATCTAAAAAATGCAAACCGCCTTTCTGCACAGGATGATAAAGTTTCATAAGACTTATTTCTTTACCAACCTGCTTGAATGAATCTCTTTTCCATCATTTGCCGGCTTATCGGTCAAATTCGCCATCACTTTGTAATCATCAAAGAACGCTGCCGTCTTTTTGATCGATGGCAGGGCAACCTCCGGCATGGTCAAGGCCCCCTTTTCCTGCAGAAGATCGCGGTTATACTTACAAAAGTTATCGAAAACCGGCTGTTTGGCCAGGTTGTCTGCAGCCTTGGAAAGGTCCTTCAGATCCAGACCCTCTGTGTCCTGTAATAACTGCTCCTCTGCCGGTGTCATCGGCTTTCCTCTTTTGGCTCTGACCTTTTCAGCTGACAGGACAATATGACAGGCCACGCCCCGTTTGATCAGGTCGTCAATCGAACCCGAAAGTTTCTGACCGGTCGCTTTTTCGATGTCCAGTTTCATTTTCTCCTTGTCAGTGGGTTTGGGTCTGATCAATGTAAATGCCACCATGGACTCAAATAATAGTTTCTGTGCCATCTTGCCTTCCTGTGGCGCCTTTTCGATAGCCTGAAAAGCTCTCTTCGTCTGATACAGGCTTCTGGAAAGGTGGTTGCGATACAGGTTTAAATCCCTGTTCCGTTTTTTCAGCAGTGCCTCAGTACTGTTTTTGTATTCCTCCCGCCGATTTTCGGCATCTGTTAAAAGATCATTCTTTTTCCTATTGAAATCATGACAGGCTTCCAGTTTTTTATCAAGCTGCTCAAAAACAAGCAGTTGTCCGGTCAAAAGGTCCCTGACATCTGTTGCATGATGAAAGCGGCGCTCCTGCCTGGTCACTTCGTGGGCACCGGGATTTTGCATCCACTCTTCCCCCGTTTTTTTCTGATATTTATAATACCGGTATTCATTGGCTGCTGCCAGCGTTTTTTCCATCTGCTCCCTGACCTTGGTGACTGCAAGGACATGCCCATGGGAAGTATCCGCCTCTTTACCGATCATCGCGCCGGACATGGCAACGAGAGACTTTTTCAGTTTTTGCATCTCCTTCATCATTTTGTTGTATTCCGATGAACTTCCGCCGCCCTTGTAATCTTCCTCAAGTTCCTCCACCAGCCGGCCCACATTTCCCATGCAGCCCACCGTGGCATCATACAGTGTTTTCAAATAATCCTTTTCCACACTTTCTGACAGCTTTTCAATATTCTTCACCGTGTGAGTCAGGGTCTGCACATGATTAAAGTAATTGCTCTTGTTATTGCCCCTCTCGCAAAGATCCTCCGACATGCTCAAGGCAGAGAGTTCTTTGTCATCTACAACCTTGATGGCACCGGGGATCAGATATCCTTTCGTATAACCATGCGCATATTCTTCCTGATCAGCCACAATCTTTTTTTGCAGCGTGGTCAGGCGGTTTTCCACCCCCGCGATTTCTTTCGCGCTCAGTTTATGTCCGTAAAGCATCAGCCGCAGTTTCCCCGGCGTTATGGAAAGGATCCGGTCTGCCATTTCCTTTGTGATCACCTTCATCTGCTCAGGATGGACAGCCGACAGGCCCACCTTGTCAAAACTCTTAATACCGAGACACGTATCATTATCGATTCCCTGAAAGGAATCCACCTGCGCGTTCTTCTCATCCTGCCGGGAGATATCATAGATCATATTGCCGCGGTGTCTGTCCGGATTCCCACAGAGAAAATCAATCACCTGAAGATCAGCGATCTTTTTTTTCAGTTCCAGGCCATCAGCACTGTCCGGTCCTGTCTTAAACAGTTTCGACTTAGGCGTCAGGCGGTTTACGTCGGTTCCCTTCACTTCCCTCATGAAGGTTCCCTTCATCTCCATATTCTCAATATCAATCCTGACATTTTCCGACTTTGCCAGGAGATCATCGCAGCCCAAAAGATGCGCAACTTCGCTCATTGCCGCATTTCGCCTGTTGACATTTCGTCCCGGTGCGATTCCCACAGATGTGCTTATTTTCAGTTCGTTCGCCATCTTTAAACCGGCATGCATGACATCCACATAGATCTTCAGTTTTTCCGGCGTATCAATCAGCTTTGCTATATCCGGCTGCCCGCTGGTGCCTCTTGTCAGCTCTGCCACCGCACTTTGATAGGGCATAAAGGAAAGTTCCTCTTTTTTGTCAAGGATCTTGTCAATGATATCTTTGTTTTGCTTTACGTATTTATCATGCAATTCCCAAAACTGGTTCGCGTCGAAAAAATCTGCCGCGGGGCCATATTTTGCCTTCACATTTTCCACAACAGTAAGCAGTTTTTCCATTCCCGCTGCGCCTTTATCCGGCGTAAAAAATCCATGCACCTCATTCCCGTCCTGATCCCGCAGCGTAACCGGGATCCTTGTATTTTGCGCGCCGCTGCTGAAGGAACGTTTCTTATCCGGCACTACCGTATAACCGGAATTGATCCTGCTCATTTCGTACACCTGCGCAAGGGTTATGGGTTCATAATGATCCGCCAGTTTTTGGATAGCAGCCAGATCCTTTCCAAGCTGTCCGGCCAAAGTGTTATTCGCTTTTGCTGCATTTCTCGCTGCATTCCTCGCAGCCTTATTTTGTTTATCCTTATCGGAAGCTATCTTTTCCTCTGTATGAAGAGTCAGGACATGTATCTGATCTATGGCTTTCTGATACAGTATGACAAGCCCGGCCAGATCATCCTGCGTTAGTATCCCCGGCTGCTGCCTGTCTTTCTTCTTTTCCTCTTCATCCGGCAGATAAGGATCCAGCTGATCCAGTTTTTGATTCAGCGCTCGTAAAGCCTCTGATACCGCCTTCTTTTCGGCGTACAGAGGATCTTCTTCCTGCGCGTTTTCATAAACACTAAACTGCTCTAAGTATTTCTTCTGCCTTTTTTTCAGCCTCATTGGCTTTTCATTCTTCGGCATGATCCTGTCCTTCCTGTTTGTTTTTCTTTACGGGATCCCCAATATATTCACAAAACAGCGCATATATAAGCTGCCAGATCCCGGGGTCGGCAAGTCCGATCAGGGCCAGCCATTTCCATGGGGATAGCAGGCATACGCCTGCTATCCAAAGTCCGCCAAACAATACGATTCCTGACACCCATTTCCCGCCACGCAGATTGTGGAAAAAGATGACCCAATTTACGGCAAACAGGAGTATCCCCGGTAATGCCAGCACAACATATACCCACCAATCATAATATCTCGGCATAACCAAACCTCTCAGGCTTTCATAGACTTCTTACCTCGCTGATAAATTACTTGTATTTTTCTTTTCAAAAAGCAAAAATGCACCCCCGAACAGCACATCGCCCTTTCAGACAACGCGATCGGAGATGCATCTACCAGTAATACCTGTAGTATACCATAAAAGTTGCATTCTCGGTATTATAATCGGCGCTTTTTTGCAGCTTAATCCGCCTTGACATCCACCCTTGTGGGGGATTTCCAAACTTTTTTGAGCTTTTTTTTCTTAAAAAACGCCGCAAAGGATACAAAAGCCACAAAGGTCCGGTAAACAAAGGCTTCAAACAGGCCAAGCCCAATGATCATGAACAGGTCAAAAAGCGATACCCTCTCCCTTCTCCTGTAACAGTTTGCCAGGTATGACAGCATTGTCAGGACAATGCTGAACATCACGTAAAGCAGGTATAAAAACAGAATGAAGGGGAAGTTTGCAACATCCAGATAAAAACTTGCAGCAATGCAAAGCCACCCCATCAGCATCAATACCGGCGTGATGAGTTCATACATGATCATATACGGAAACATGAACATGCCGATGACGCCGTATTTCGGGTTCAGGATCATGGACTTATACTTTGAGATGGTCTGCACCAGCCCGCACTGCCAGCGCTGTCGCTGCCTGCGAAGATCCCCGAAGGTATGGGGCGCCTGGGTCCAGCAGACGCTGTCCTCCACGTATTTCATCACATAAGGCTCTTTTTTATCCATGAAATGCTTGTGCAGCCGGATGGTGATCTCCATATCCTCGCCCATGCTCGTTGTATCAAAGCCACCCACTTCGATAACCGCGCTTTTCTTAAAAACGCCGTAGCCACCGGAGATGATCAGGTTGGCATTCCAGGCATTATGCAGGATCCTGGCACCGGCAAAATTCCTGCCATACTCCAGGGTCTGAATATCCGGCAAAAGGTTTTGGCCGAAATGAAAGCTCGTGGGCATGGCGTCCTTGAAATGCACGCCGTTGGAAATACGCAGATTCCCGCCCACGCCGATGACATGGTCTTCTTCCACAATGGCCCTGGCCGCCCAGATCAAGGCGTCCTGCTGCAGGATCTCATCTCCGTCCATATTGACAAAATAGGGGAAGTTACAGACATTGATCCCGGCATTGACCGCATCCGCCTTGGTACGGCCATTCACCTTACTGATCAGGGTAAAGTCCCTTCCGTCGTACCTGCCGGAATAAACCTCCTTGATCTCCTGGCAGGGCAGCTGATATCGGATGGGCCTGTCTGCGTCCAGCGTCAGTCCGTAACGGTCGATCACCAGCTGTTTGGTATCATCCGTTGATCCGTCGTCCACAATGATGATCTCAAAGAGTCGGTATTTTTGCTTGAGCACATTATCGATGGTCTGCAGCCCCGATTTTCCCTCGTTAAACAGGGGGATCACGATGGAGATCGGATAAAAAAATCATGCTCCAAAACGTTATGCAGGCGCTCCAGCCTCACCGAACGGAGGATATGGAGCGCCCCATAAATCATATTGATCATCAAAAATGCAGTATAAATGACCAGATAGATAGCAATAAAAATATTAAAATATACAACATATAAAAATAAGATATGATCAAACATAGACCTGTCTCCTGGCCATTTCATATTGGAGTGCATCCTCCGCGAAACGGTCGTGTTTTGCATGCACCTGTTCCAGTTCTTCTTTTGTCAGTCCGCCGGCAACCAGGGCACAGGCAGCGTTCTTTCGGATATACCAGTTACGGGAAACCAGCATTTCCAGAAGGATGCCGCGCACTTTTTCAATTCCCGGATAGACGCCAAGGCCTTTCACCGCAATGGCCACCGGCTCCCAGTTATCCGTGTTACGGTATTCATCGATGGTTTTTTCCAAAAACATAAGATTCCTGTTAGAAGGATTTCGCTCCAGTTTGCGCACGATACTGCAAAGAGTATCCACCGGAAGGTTTGTCATGCACATAAGCCTTTCGTCATAGGTATCGATCCTCTTTTGCCCCAGGAAATTGATCAGGGAATTCCGGTAGCACTCAAGGAGTGCATCATAGGAATCCATCAACTGCGCTGCCAGCTGCCGCACGTCACCGGTAAATGACAACAGACCGTCAAGGAGCAGTTTTTCATTATGGACTATTTTCCTTGCCGATAATTGAACAAAAGCATCCCTGACCAGTTTCGGATCACCAAAACTGTAGATTGCCTTCAGCGCATTTTCCCTGGCATATACAGAAGGCGTCTGCAGCAGTTCCATGATCAGTTCATCATAATCATCACAGATCTTCTGCAGTTGCATTTCCTTGATGATATAACTGGAATATGCCCGCAGCATCGGTATTTTGATCGAACGGATCATCTTAACATCGCATCTTTGTTTACATCCCAGATTGCGATCCTCTCCTGCTCCTTAATCTCCCTGCATACCTTATAAAAGGCTTCAAAATGCAGCGTATTTTTTAATTCCTTAATCTCTTTGTCTGTCAGCCGATAGTCCTCACGAGCACTGCACATACTGAACATGTTTCGATAGTACGCACACTTTTTTCCCAGTCGGAAATCATGGATAGCTCTCTCATGGGATGAAAGAAAATACACCGTGATCATGATCAGGACAACATATAAACTGACACCAATATACAGAAAAAATAACATAGCGCACCTTCCTTTAAACATG
>JAFZNL010000395.1 GCA_017550925.1 Lachnospiraceae bacterium
ACGTATACGGCCTGAACGGAGGTGATGGAACCGTTCTTGGTAGAAGTGATTCGCTCCTGCAGCGCACCCATCTCAGTCTGAAGGGTGGGCTGGTAACCTACTGCCGAAGGCATACGGCCGAGAAGTGCGGACACCTCGGAACCTGCCTGGGTGAAACGGAAGATATTGTCGATGAACAAAAGCACGTCCTTTCCGCCCTTATCACGGAAGTACTCTGCCATGGTCAGACCTGTCAGACCCACTCTCATTCTTGCTCCGGGGGGCTCATTCATCTGACCGAAAATCATGGTTGTTTTATCGATAACGCCGGATTCCGACATTTCATAATACAGATCGTTACCTTCACGGGTACGCTCACCTACACCGGTGAAAACGGAATATCCGCCGTGCTCGGTTGCGATGTTACGGATCAGCTCCTGGATCAATACCGTCTTACCTACGCCGGCACCACCGAAGAGTCCGATTTTACCACCCTTCTGATAAGGACAAAGCAGATCGACAACCTTGATACCGGTTTCCAGAAGCTCTGTATTTGTAGACTGCTCAGCAAACTCCGGTGCAGCCCTGTGGATCGGCTCATAGGAAACATCCGTCGGTGCGGGCTTGTTGTCAATAGGCTCACCCAGTACGTTAAAAATACGGCCCAGGGTTTTCTCACCCACCGGTACTGCGATGGGACCGCCGGTTGCTACCGCATCCATGCCACGTACAAGACCATCCGTAGGACCCATGGCGATACATCTGACGGTGTCATCACCAAGGTGCTGTGCGGTTTCCACCACCAGTCGTTCCCCGTTTGTTCTTGTAATCTCAATTGCTTCGTTGATCTCCGGAAGCTGCCCTGCCGTAAACTTAACATCCAGCACGGCACCTACGATCTGAGTGATCTTTCCGATTGACTTGTCTGCCATGTCGCAAGTCTCCTTATTTTTCTAGATTCTCAAATGATACTCATTCACAATAACACATTCCGGACAATACTAATTGCTCCGCTGCCTTCGGCAGATCCCGCAATTCTGCAAACCTTCGTAATCCGCTGATTTTCGCCTGCGGCAAAAATCGCTACATACTCAGGTTTTCTGGTTTCCAAATTGTGTAACCCGCCACCGTGCAAGCACGGGCGGTTTCCACAGCTTGGAAACTGTATTATCCTATCGCATCCGCACCAGCGATAATCTCGGTCAGCTCCTGCGTAATGGAGCTCTGTCTTGCCCGGTTATACTGGAGCGAGAGCGCGCTGATCATATCCTCTGCATTGCTGGTAGCCGAATCCATTGCCTGCATACGGGCACCGTTCTCACTGGCAACTGCCTCGATCATGGCGCCGAACACAATGGATGTCATGTACTTCGGGATCAGCATGCTGATGGCATCTGTCTCATTCATTTCAAAATTCATGAGCAGCTTGTCATCCGGCTGTCCTGCTTCGTCCATTTCGATACCGCTGCTTTCCAGATCCACCGGCAGAAGCTGCAGCAATGTCGGTTCATGGGATACCGTGTTTTTAAACCCTGTATAAGCAAGGAAGATCTCGCCCACCTTGTCTGCTTCGAAATCCGCAAGCACATCTTTGACGATATTCATTGCATCCACATAGATGGGTTCTTCGATGGCATCGGAATAATCCTTTGCCACTTCATATCCTGCTTTTCTCAGGGCATCCTTACCCTTCTTTCCTACGGAATAGATCACGCAATCCTCTTTTTTCAGCTCTCCGGACCTGGTGACCAGCTTGATCACGTTGGAGTTGTAGCCGCCGGCCAGACCCCTGTTGGAAGTGATCATAATAATGGCCTTTTTGGTGCTCTTGCCCGTCTCTAAATAAGGATGACGGATGGAGCCTGCCCTTGCAAGGATGGCCTTTACCGTAGAATACATATTATGGAAATAGGATTTGGATTGCTCCGCCCGCTGCTTGGCTCTCTGAAGCTTTACGGTAGAAACCAGCTTCATGGCCTTGGTGATCTGCTGCGTACTCTGCACAGACTCACGGCGGCGCTTAATACTTCTCATGGAAGCCATATGGCGTCCTCCTGATTATTGTCTAATTATCCGTTGAAAGAAGCAACTGCCTCTTCGATGGCTTTCTTCAGGGTACCTTCGATCTCCTCGGTGATCTCTTTCTTCTCGCGGATGGTCTCGGGAACTTCCGGATATTTTCCGCGGATATAATCAAAGAGTTCTGCCTCAAATGCGGTGATATCCTCCGTTGCGATCTCAAGAAGGTATTTCTTGGTTGCCGCATAGATAATGATAACCTGATACTCAACCGGTACCGGTGAATACTGCGGCTGCTTCAAGATCTCACGGATCCTCTCGCCCTGTGCCAGACGCTGCTTGGTATCCGCATCCAGTTCGCTTCCGAACTGCGCGAAGGAAGCAAGCTCTCTGTACTGTGCCAGCTCCACACGGATAGGTCCTGCGATCTTCTTCATGGCCTTGATCTGTGCCGCACCACCAACTCGGGATACGGAAAGACCCGCGTTGATCGCCGGACGGAAACCGGAATTGAACATTTCAGTCTCCAGGTAGATCTGGCCATCGGTGATGGAGATAACATTTGTCGGAATATATGCGGATACGTCGCCAGCCTGGGTTTCGATGATGGGAAGGGCCGTCAGGGAACCTCCGCCGTACTCATCGTTCATGCGGGCTGCACGCTCCAAAAGTCTTGAATGCAGATAGAATACATCTCCGGGATAAGCCTCACGTCCGGGCGGACGTCTCAGCAGCAGGGAGAGTGTACGATAAGCGGTAGCGTGCTTGGACAGGTCATCGTAGATAACCAGCACGTCTTCGCCGTTCTCCATCCACTCTTCACCGATCGCACATCCCGAATAGGGTGCGATATACTGCAGGGGTGCCAGCTCGGAAGCTGTCGCAGCCACAACAGTGGTATAGCTCATTGCATTATACTCTTCCAGGGTTTTTACCAGGGAAGCCACGGTAGAGGATTTCTGACCGATGGCAACATAGATACATTTGACCCCCTGTCCCTTCTGGTTAATGATGGTATCGATGGCGATCGCCGTCTTACCTGTCTGGCGGTCACCGATGATCAACTCTCTTTGTCCTCTTCCGATGGGAACCATGGAGTCGATCGCCTTGATACCGGTCTGCAGCGGTGTATCCACACTCTTTCTGGTGATAACGCCGCTTGCCACACGCTCGATCTGACGGAACTTTGTGGTCTGGATCGGTCCCTTGTCATCGATGGGCTGTCCTAAAGCATTGACTACACGGCCAAGAAGGGCGTCGCCTACCGGAACCTCAACCACGCGGCCCGTGGTCTTAACGATATCGCCTTCACTGATGTTCTTCTGGTTACCTAAGAGAACGGCACCTACATTGTCTTCCTCTAAGTTCATGACCATGCCGTACACTTCGCCGGGGAACTCCAAAAGCTCGCCCTGCATTGCTTTTTCAAGCCCGTGCACTCTGGCAATACCGTCTGCAACCTGAATAACCGTACCGACTTCAGACACTTCCAGTTGAGCGGCATAGCGCTTGATCTGATCCTTGATTACCGAACTGATCTCTTCTGGTCTAATATTCATGGATCCGTTTCCTTTCGTAATTATTTAAAAACACTTATAAAATCCGAATCAAAAATCCAATCGTTGGATTTCAACTATGAGATCTGAATTTTCAACAGCTCTCTCTTCAGATCCGATAATTTATTGCTGATGGAAGAATCCACAACCCTGTCACCGATCCGGATCCGAAGGCCTCCGATCAGGCTTTCGTCCGTCTCATATTCCATCTCCATCTGTTTATAAGAGGTGGTGGCAAGAAGTTTTTCCTCAATCTGTTTTTTCTGCGCATCGGAAAGCGGCAGGGCACTGGTCACATGAGCCTGACCGATCCCCTTCTCCTGTTTTACCTGGTCAATGAACCAGCTCAGGATCTCCTCCGTTTCCTTATAGCGGTCTTTTTGTACGATGATACGCAAAAGGCCCGTGATCTCTCTGGAAAGGCTCGCGCCGAAAACATTCTCTACGACACGGACTTTTTCATCCTGATCGATACGGGGATGATTCATCATCGCAGAAAACTCCGGGTTTTCACGGATAACGCGAAGAGCAAGCTGTGCTTCCTCCAAGAATTCATCCATGCGGTTTTCTTCGATCGCAAGCTCAAACAGAGCCTCGCCGTATGTCTTTGATATCAGCTTAGCCATGTGCTTTCCCCTATCTCCCGTAAGGTCTCATCTACCAGTGCGCCCTGCACAGTGGTATCGATATTTGCGGAAACAACCTTACCGGCCATCATGGATGCGATACTGATCATCTCAGTCTTCACCTGATCAGCAACCTTCTGCTTTTCAAGCTCTGCTTCCTGATTGGCACGTTCAATGATCCGGTTTGCCTCTTCCCTGGCTTTTGCTAAAATATCCGCCTCTGAAGCAAGGGCTCTTTTTCTGGCATCTGCCATGATCTCTTCAGCCTGCTTGTCAATACCGCGGATCTTTTCCTCATACTCTGTCTTCAGAGAGATCGCCTCAGCCTTGTCCTTTGCTGCGGTATCCAGGTCATTTTTGATCCGATCGCTCCTGTCCTGCAAAAACTTCCTGGCAGGATTGAACAGAAAATGACCCAAAATGAGCATCAAAACAAAGATGGCAACGATCATGAGCGATGCATCATGCAAAAGCTGCCAGTCCAGGTCAAACAGACGGGTTTCATCTGCAGCGGCTAAAATGAAAGCTGTACTTACCTGTGCATTCAAGCCTTGTAAGCCTCCTTTTCTTTTCTTAAGTCAAATACGCCGCCTTAGGGTACGAGGGGCTTAACGAACATCAGAAGCATTGCTACAAGCAGACCATAAAGACCTGTGGTCTCGGCAACGGCCTGACCAAGAAGCATGGTCGAAGTAACATCTGACTTTGCACCCGGATTACGTCCAACAGCTGCTGCAGCATGACCTGCGGCAATACCCTGGCCGACACCCGGTCCGATACCTGCGATAACCGCAAGACCCGCGCCGATTGCAGAACAACCCAGAATAAAGTTTGAATCGAATTGCATAATGTGTATCCTCCTTGATAAATAATGGGTTTTTAAAAATTATCTATTTTTCTCCGATCGCATCCGAAATGTATGTCATGGTCAACATACAGAACACATAGGTCTGAATTGCACCGGAAAACAGATCAAAATAAACATGCAGGGCAGCCGGCCAGAACAGGGCGATCCATTTCAAAAGCCCGTAAACCAGCGCCATCATAACCGTGCCGGAAAGCACGTTTGCAAACAAACGAAGGGAAAGTGAAATGGGAACTGCCACATCGCCGATGATGTTGATGGGCGCCCAGATCGGCCAGGGATCGCAAAGACCCTTGATGAAACCGCTGACCTTCTGATAACGGATTTTATTCACAAAGATCAGGCAGAAGGTGATCAAGCCCAGTGGGAAGGTAACACCATAATCCGCTGTGGGCGGGCGAAGTCCCAGAAGGCCCGAGATATTACTGATCAGAATAAATACAAAGACGGTTTCGATATAATTTGCAAACTGATGTGCATGGGAACCCATGTTGGTCTTGAGCATGTGGTCGAGCATTTCCACGATCAGCTCCACCACGTTCTGAAATCCCGTGGGTACATCATTTGCTTTCTTCATGGCGGCATTTGCGCAAAGGGCAAATATCGTCAGGATCAAAAATACGATCAAAATGCAGACATGGGAGGTGGTGATCCACACTTCATGTCCGAACCAATTATAGGAAAATACCTTGTGGATGAAAAAATCCACGCCGGAATCCGCTGCCAGCAGAACTCCCTGATTCATATATTGTTACCTCCGTGTAACATACTTCGATTTTTCACAGATTCTATCACTATTCCACCGTATTGCCGGTTTCCCCTTGCAAGCTAGTCTCAGCGTCAGCTGCCTTTTCAGGGGTCTGACCTTCAATCTCTTCTAATGGCTTTGCCTCCGGATCCGGCGGCTTTAACCCCAGCCGGATGGCTGCCTTATGGGTAAAGGGCTGGATATAGGCACCGACCTTCAGTCCCATCAGTCCTAAAAAAGCCGTCAGGGGACTTGCCGGATCAAAGATCATCATCAAACCCAAGATGATCAAGACCGCTGCGTACCGCAAAAGGGAATAGGAACGCATTTTTTTGATCGCATCCGAAGGCGCGTAGTCAAGAGCCTTGTCCAGCGACCAGGTCATATGCAGCGCCATGCCCATAGCAAGAAGGATCCCGATCCACAGCCCGGTGGAATAGTATCCGCCGCTGCCGCTAAGGAAGATGATCAGTCCGATCTGACAAAGGATGCCGAAAAAAAGAATCCCGCACAGCAACTCGCCCAAGGCGTCACTCATTTGAAAAAAGCGTTTCAGCATTGCTATGCTCCCTGCCTTGGCGTTTCATCCGCAGGATGTGATAAATCCCGTGCCTGCGCCTTTGCTTCTTCGGCCTCTTTGCGCTCCATGCGCTCAATCTGCCTGCGTGTCAGGCCCGGTTTTTCATAAATCTTTTTTGCAAATACATAGATATTACGAAATCCCGCCAGCGCTCCCAGAAAGAAGCCCACGATCGCAATCCAGTTCGTTCCCAGTTTTTTATCCAAAAACAGTCCCAGCGCCCCGCATAAAACAATGGGCACCATCATATTCAGACCAAATTGGGTGATCATAGCCATCGAACGATATACGTCGCGATCATAGCCGTTTTTACTCATACTCTGTTATTATACCGATTTTTCGGGTTTCTGTCTATAAGCGATTTCTATTTTCAGAAATTAAAGTTACTATTCACAGCCAAATTTGCCTTCTCTCACTCCTCGCCTTTAACACGTGACGATTCTATCCTTCATTCAAATGCCAATAAAGCCAGATTTTATCTGACTTTTTGGCATTTTTCTATTGCATTTTACATCGTCATGTG
>JAFZNL010000396.1 GCA_017550925.1 Lachnospiraceae bacterium
ATGCAGAAAAGCGGAATGAAAATAAAACTGCGGACAAAGATCACACTGGCGGTGCTGGCAACGGCGCTGCTGGTGGGTATCGTGGCGGGGAGTTTTTCCCTGATGAAAACCAAACAGGATATGATGGAGCTGAGCATCAGCCATACCAGGGATGTGGCGCAGATGGCGGCATCCTTCGTTGACGGTGACAAACTGCTGGGCCTCAATCCCGGCGATGAAGGGACCCAGGAATATGCCGAGATCCTGGATGTGCTCTCATCCTTCCTCGTAGATGGCGGAGATATCGCTTTTATCTACACTATGAGGAAACGGGACGGGCAGCTGGAGTTCGTTGTGGATGCCGACCAGGAAGACGGCGCCGCCATCGGGGAAGCGTATGAAACCTACGATGTGATCGAAGAAGCCCTGGCCGGAAACGTGGTGGTGGATGAAGAAGTGACCACGGATGAATGGGGCAGCGTATATTCCGGTTTTGCACCGGTATATGCATCGGACGGTTCAGTTGCCGGTATCGTAGGCGTGGACTGTTCCATAGATGTGATCAATGCCCAGGTAAAAGCCATGCTGCGATCCCTTTTGATCATTGAGATTACCTGCTTTTTCATGGCGCTGATCATCGCGCTTTTGGTAGGTCGCCTGATGACAAGGAATGTGCTTTTGATCCAGAGAAAAATGGAAGAAATGGCTGACCGGGGCGGAGACCTGACACAGCATATCGAAGTGGGCAGCAGGGATGAACTTGGTCAGACCGCGGAAAGTTTTAATTCGTTTTTGGCTAAACTCCATGACATTATTGAGACGATCCATCAGACCGAGGACAGGCTCCTGGCGGTTTCCCGCCAGACAGATAACAAGATCGATGCGGCAAGCGATGAACTGACTTCCATCTCCGGCGTGCTTGGTCAGATGACTCAGTCCATGGCCCAGACAGAAAACAGTGCGCAGCAGATCAAAAATGCTGCAGCAGATGCAAAGGATCTGTCTTCTTCGCTTTATGAGGATTCGCAAAAGAGCGCGGAGAGTGCAACGCAGTCCAGCGAGCGGGCAATGCGGGCCAAGGAAAAATGCGCCCAGGATCTTGTCAAGGTAACCGGCAAGGTAGACGAGATCACAGCGGACCTGCAGGAAAAGATGAAAGAGTCCGAGCGCATCAAGGATATCGAAAAACTGACCGGCGAGATCGTGGATATCTCCGACCAAACCCAGCTTTTGGCACTGAACGCCAGCATTGAGGCGGCAAGAGCCGGTGAAGCGGGACGCGGCTTTGCGGTTGTGGCAGAAGAGATCGGCAATCTGGCGGATGCCACCACCAGGACGGCAAATGAGATCGGCCAGATCAATCAGTTTACTACCAACACCTTAAACGACCTTATAGAAATGGCTGAGAAGATGATGGAATATATCCGCGACGAGGTATTCTCGGATTACCGCGCCATGGAGCAGATCGGTTCGGATTATTACGAGGATACCAGTGCTTTTGCACAGCAGATGGAAACTCTTCATGCCATGTCGCGCAAACTGTCACAGGATATGGAGCAGGTGGAAAAGAGTCTGTTGCAGATGACCGAAATGACTCATTCGGAAACAGTGGATTTGTCCGAAGTGAGCAGGGCAGCGGACGCCATTTCCGAGAACATGAAGTCGGTCCAGGCGGATATGCAGCAAAGCGAAGAGATGATCGGCAGGATGGGTCAGCTGATCGGTCAGTTTACGGTATAGGGATTGCGGTTTTCTTGTTCACATAACTATTGCGAATATTTCCGATTTCCTATATAATTAAAGTGTGCGTGCATATGATTTTTTGCAATGCATATGGAAAAGAATAAATCTGTAGTCGGGTATGGTAATCAGGCAAAATAAGCGGGGGGCGCTTTATGAAACTGAAATTTATCGGAGCAGATCATGAAGTAACAGGCAGCTGTCATTATATCGAGGTCTGCGGCAAGCATTTTCTTGTGGATTACGGTATGGAGCAGGGCGTGGACGTCTTTGAAAACGTTCCCCTTCCGGTGGCGGAATCCATGATCGATTATGTGCTGTTGACACATGCGCATGTGGATCATTCGGGATTGCTGCCGCTTTTGTATTCCAGAGGATTTCGCGGACAGATCTTTATGACGGAAGCAACCGCCGATCTGTGCAGCATCATGTTGCGTGACTGTGCGCATATCCAGATGCAGGAGGCTGAGTGGAAAAACCGGAAGGCAAAACGTAGCGGCGAGGTGGAGCCTTCCACGCCGATCTATACTATGGAGGATGCGGACGGCACCATCCGGCTCATCGTTCCCTGCAGTTATGACAGCATCATCGAGATTTCGGAAGGCATCAAGATCCGGTTCACGGATATCGGACATCTCCTGGGTTCTGCCTCCATTGAGATCTGGCTGACGGAAAACGGCGTATCCAAGAAGATCGTATTTTCCGGCGATATTGGCAACAAGAATCAGCCACTGATCCGGGATCCGCAGCATACCACAGAAGCGGATTATGTGGTGATGGAGTCCACCTATGGCGACAGGCTTCATGCCAAGGACCGTACGGATTACGCGGGAGAATTGGTGGGTATCTTAAAAGAAGCCTTTGACAAGGGCGGTAACGTGGTGATCCCTTCCTTTGCGGTAGGACGTACCCAGGAACTGCTATACTTCCTGCGGAAGATCAAAACAGAGCGCCTGGTGGAAGGGCATGAAGATTTCCCGGTTTACGTGGATAGTCCCCTGGCAGTGGAAGCGACGGGAATTTTCCAGAAAAATATTTATAACTGCTTTGATGGCGAGGCCATGGAACTGGTTAATCAGGGGATCAATCCCATCAGTTTCCCGGGCCTTAAGTTATCCATTACAAGCGAAGAATCCAAGGACATCAACTTTGATGAAACGCCGAAGGTTATCCTTTCGGCATCCGGTATGTGCGAAGCAGGACGTATCCGCCACCATTTAAAGCATAATCTCTGGCGCCCGGAATGCACGATCCTCTTTGTTGGTTATCAGGCTATCGGAACCCTGGGACGTTCTATCATAGAAGGCAAAAAGGAAGTCAAACTCTTCGGTGAACCGATCGAAGTGCGCGCCAAGATCGCGCAGCTGGCCGGTATGAGCGGCCATGCGGATAAAGACGGCCTGCTGGAATGGATCAACGGATTTGAGCAAAAACCGGAGATGGTCTTTGTGGTACATGGTGAAGACTCCGTCACCACGGCTTTTGCGGGATGTCTGAAGCATGAATACGGATTTACATCTTATGCGCCCTACAGCGGCACCGAATTTGATCTGGCGACAGGCGAGTTCATTTACGAGGCAGAGCCTGTGGCTGTGAAGAAGCATATCATTGTTTCCAATATCTTCAACAGACTTCTGGCTGCCGGACAGCGCCTGCTGGCTGTTATCAAGAAAAATGAAGGCCTGGCAAATAAGGATATGGCCAAGTTCGCGGATCAGATCAATGCGCTGGCTGATAAGTGGGATAGGTGATACAAGCGCATACGTGTAAATATAGGAATATAATTGGAAAGGTACAAATAGAGAAATGAGTTACGCAGACAAAGTGTTTATTGATATGTGCCGGGATATCCTGGACAACGGGACCAGCACGGAGGGAGAAAAAGTAAGGCCCCACTGGCCGGATGGTGCAAGCGCTTATACCATCAAAAAATTCGGTGTGGTAAACCGGTATGATCTGTCAAAGGAGTTTCCCATCATGACCCTTCGTCCGACGGCGCTGAAGAGTGCAACGGATGAGATGCTCTGGATCTGGCAACAGAAATCCAACAATATCCATGACCTTCACAGTCACATCTGGGATGAGTGGGCAGATGAGGACGGCAGCATCGGAAAAGCCTATGGTTATCAGATGGGGATCAAGCATCAATATAAAGAAGGGGAGATGGATCAGGTAGACAGAGTAATCTATGATCTGAAGAACAATCCCTTCAGCCGTCGTATCATGACAAATCTGTACAATCATCATGACCTTCATGAAATGAATCTGTATCCCTGTGCTTACAGCATGACCTTTAATGTGACGCAGAAAAAGGGCGATGATAAGTTAACACTTAATGCAGTCCTCAACCAACGTTCCCAGGATGTGCTCACAGCCAATAACTGGAACGTGGTCCAGTATGCGGTTCTTGTGCATATGCTGGCGCAGGTATGTGATATGAAGGTAGGAGAGCTGGTACACGTGATCGCGGATGCCCATATCTATGACAGGCATGTGCCCATGGTGGAAGAGTTAATCGCGAGAGAGCCTTTGCCGGCGCCCGTTTTCAAGTTGAATCCGGAGATCAAGGATTTTTATGCATTTACCAGAAACGATGTGAGTCTGGAAAACTATGTGACCGGGGAGCAGATCAAAGATATACCAGTGGCCATCTGATGCGAGATGGTTGCGGGGCTGTGAATAAAGAGAAACAGACAGCAGGAAGAGATAATGGACGAAAAGAAGATCTGGAAAAAGATCATAGGGATCATATTTAAGGATGTTAGCCGAGAGTCGGAATCCAACGACCTTTCGGTTCTCCTTCGCTGTCTTTCCATTTCTGAGATCGGCTGGCTTTTGCTCATGGCGCTTTTGATGGCATATCAGAATTACGCCTTTGTCTGTCTGTCCTGCGTCTTTTCTATTGGCGTTCTGGCGGCAGTTTTGATGCTCACCTACGAGGATCGGACTGTTGCCGGTATGTATGTGTATATCGTGATCAATCATCTGCTAGTTGCAGTAGGCAGTATTGAAACGGCATGGAAGGAGCATTTCGCGCCCATGATCCTGGTCTGCGTTATGCTGTTTTTCTTTAATGCCAGAGTGAGCATGAAAACGAAGGTCTATTTCTCCATTGCAGAGATGGTTTTCTCTTATGCTTTTTTATTCGCGGAGATGCTGCTGCCGGCCCACAGCC
>JAFZNL010000397.1 GCA_017550925.1 Lachnospiraceae bacterium
AAGACAAACCTCGTGGCAAATCCCGGCTGCTATACCACTTGTTCAATTTTGTCGGCGTATCCGGCAGTTAAGGCAGGACTCATCGACCCGGCAACGCTGATCGTGGATGCCAAGAGCGGTACATCCGGCGCAGGCAGAGGCGCAAAAGTGCAGAACCTGTTTTGCGAAGTCAATGAAAATATCAAAGCATACGGCGTGGCAACCCACAGGCATACGCCTGAGATTGAGCAGGAACTTTCAGTAGCGGCAGGCAGCGATGTGGTGATCAATTTTACGCCTCATCTCGTACCTATGAACCGGGGGATTTTGGTGACTGCATATGCGAACCTGATCCCGGGAGCGGATGGAAAACTTCCGACCTATGATGATGTCAGGAAGGTATATGAGGAAAGCTACGGGAAAGAGTACTTTATCAGATTACTGGATAAAGGTGTCTGCCCCGAAACAAAGTGGGTGGAAGGCAGCAATTTCGTGGATATCGGGTTTGTGATTGATGAGCGTACAGGCAGGCTGATCATGATGGGCGCTTTGGACAACGTGGTAAAAGGCGCGGCAGGACAGGCTGTGCAGAACATGAATCTGATGTTCGGACTGGATGAAGCAGAGGGACTGCGGCTCGTACCGACATTCCCGTGATACGATTTTTAGATCTTGAGAAACCGATAGCGAAAATAATGGCCCCTCCGGTGGCTGACTGATGAGGGGGTTCATATCAGGAGAAGTATGGCAGCAGAAAATAAACCGGCCCTGGGTGTGGCGATCCGGGCCATGACAATTGAAGATTATCCGAGACTCTATGCGCTGTGGATGACCATCAAAGGTTTTTCCATCCGGAGCATCGATGATTCCGAGGAAGGCGTCAGACGCTTTATCGCCCGCAATCCCGGCATCAGCGTGGTGGCGACACTGCCGGATGGAGAGGATGAAAAAATCGTCGGCGCGATCCTTTGTGGGCACGACGGAAGGCGCGGTTGCCTGTATCATGTTTGTGTGCATCCGGATTACCGGCTTCACGGTATCGGCAGGGCAATGGTGGTGCATTGCATGAATGCGTTGAGGCAGGAGCAGATCAATAAGGTTTCCCTGATCGCGTTTACGAAAAATGATATCGGAAATGCATTTTGGAAAGAGATCGGATGGACAAAGCGCGAGGATCTGAACTATTACGATTTTACACTGAATGAAAAGAATATCGAGACCTTCAATCAGTAGGTTTCCGGATTGGGAATATATTGATAATGAAATTTTGAAAATGAAATGCGATGAGCTATCGAATAATTCTATTTCATAAAACAATTCACATAAAGGAGCGGTTATGAAAGAAAAAGACATGAACAAGATCATGGAAAAAGCGGCGGTGCTGGTAGAGGCGCTGCCTTACATCCAGAAATACAACAGACGCATCATTGTGGTTAAATACGGCGGATCGGCTATGGCAAATCCGCAGCTGCAGCGAAGCGTGATCCAGGATGTGACACTTCTGAAACTTGTCGGCTTTAAGCCGATTATCGTACACGGCGGCGGCAAGGAGATCAGCGAGTGGGTCAAAAAAGCAGGCATGGAATCAAAGTTCGTTAACGGTCTGCGTGTAACAGACGAGCCTACGATGGAGATCGCAGAGATGGTGCTTTCCAAAGTCAATAAACGCCTGGTGACCATGGTGGAAGAGTTAGGCGTCCGAGCTGTCGGTATCAGCGGAAAAGACGGCGGCCTGCTTCGCGTAGATAAAAAACTCTCCGATGGACAGGATATTGGTTTTGTAGGTGAGGTGAAAGCAGCTGATCCGAAGATTTTGTTTGATTTGTTGGAAAAGGACTTCTTACCTATCGTAGCACCTATTGGTCTCGGAGATGATTATGCATCGTATAACATCAATGCCGATGATGCAGCATGTGCAGTAGCCAAGGCAGTCGGCGCGGAAAAACTGGCCTTCCTGACGGATATCGAAGGGCTGTACAGAGACATCAACGATCCGGACAGTTTTATCTCAAGACTGACGGTGGATCAGGCAGAAGAATTAGTTGGCAGCGGCCTCATCGGCGGCGGCATGCTTCCGAAGCTTTCCGGCTGTGTGGAAGCGGTCCGCAGCGGTGTCGGCAGAGTCCATATCCTGGACGGAAGAGTTGCCCATTGCTTACTTTTGGAGTTCTTCACGGACGAAGGGATCGGTACGGCTATCGTGCGTGATGAGGATGAGATGGCGTAAACTGACATAAAATAATCACCTGATGCTGAGATGGTGATTGCAGATGACCATCAATGGAGAAAGAGAGAGGGAAAGGAAATGCAGGAATATATTGATAAAGCGGAACAGTCACTGCTCCATACTTACAACAGGTATCAGATCGTATTTGATCACGGACAGGGCGTACACCTTTATGATACCAACGGAAAATCCTATCTGGATTTCTGTGCGGGGATCGCGGTCAATGCCCTGGGCTACGGTGATGCCGAGCTGGAAAAAGAGCTCATCGATGCTCTCAGCGATCAGGTAAAGAAAGTCACCCATATCTCCAATTATTATTATTCGGTGCCGGCTATGGAAGCGGCGAACAAGCTGACGAAAGCAGCACAGATGGACCGGGTATTTTTCACCAACAGCGGTGCAGAGGCTATTGAAGGAGTGATCAAGACCGCGAGGAAATATGCTTATCTGAAGGATGGCAGCACCGATCATGAGATCATCGCCATGGATCATTCTTTCCACGGCAGGACCATGGGCGCCCTTTCCGTAACGGGAAATGCCCACTACCGGGAAGCTTTTGAGCCCATGATCGGAAATATCAAGTTCGCAACCATGAACGATTTTGACAGCGTGCTTGCGCTGGTGAATGACAAAACCTGTGCGATCCTTCTTGAGACTGTCCAGGGAGAAGGCGGGATCCATCCGGCGGATGGGGAGTTTTTGAAGAAACTCCGCAAGCTCTGCGATGAAAAAGATATCCTGCTGATGTTTGATGAGATCCAGTGCGGCATGGGACGC
>JAFZNL010000043.1 GCA_017550925.1 Lachnospiraceae bacterium
CAGGAGCGGGCGCTGCTGCCGGTGCACTGTAAGAAGATGCAGCCGGAGCGGGTGCTCCACCTGATGACTGACGGATACGGTCTGACAGAGATGCGCATTTTTCTTTTGCATCCTTGATCGCGTTCATCAACTGACCGCCCTCAGTAAATCCGGGCAGATACAGAAATCTTGAATACTTATTATCGCCGGAACCCTCGATCTGAACCATCAGGTCTTTACCGGAACTGGTAACTTCCTTTACGTTCAGCAGATAGTGGGATACGTTATCGATACGTGTATTCAACCCCTTGTTGTTATCGCCAATGGAAAGCCTTCCGCTGATTCGCAGGTTGGAAACCGCTACACGGTAATCCTCGTTCCTTGCCAAAAGACCGGCCTTATGTGACCATTCCTTTTGGTACAGAATCTTTTCCATACGGATGCAGTTGTTACAAACTTCGTTTGATGCGTCTTTTCCACAAACTAAACACTTCATACTCTTCACTCCCTAATCATGGTCACTGATGTTGATGCAGCCACACAAAAGGACACACATACAACTATTTTATTATAAAGCGGTTTTTGAGATTTGTAAACATACGATCGGCAGAAAATTTACGAATTTTTTATGAAAAGGTTTCACTTTTTCCAAATATGCGAAACTTTTTCGCCCGTTCCACTTTCTTCCTTGGCCGTTTCCGGGTAATATTAACCAGATTTTCGGCAAAACATTATGTTAACTATCTTGCCAGCCGGAGGATACCGCGTCCCTGCATTGACCGATATGAACAAAAAACTCTGAAAACCCTTTATTGTTGCGTTCTCGGTTGTCCCTTCTGCTTGATCTTATTCTATCACTATAAAGAAATAAAATGCAACCCTTGTTTACATATTGTATGTAATTACGGTTGTTTTTTTGACAAATTCGGCATTTACTGTCTCTGTAAAAGCTACGAAAGCGTTTTCGCTGCGGATTTTTCTGCAAATCAGTCCGGTCAACGAAGATCATCCATCATCTGCCGCGCCGTTTTATGTGTCAGCGGATGGCGCAAATGCGGTGCAATTTCATCCAGCGGCTCTAAAACAAACAGCCTGTTTTGCAAATCCGGATGGGGGATGGTTAGTTTTTCACCATCCATGACAGCATCGTCATAATACAGGATATCCAGATCCAGCGTTCTCGGCCCCCAGTGCTCTTTTCGTTCCCTGCCGGCCTCCTCTTCCAACGATTGCAAATAGGCCAGCAGTCTCTTTGGAGACATTAACGTTCGCATGTATAAAACCCCATTCAGAAAATCATCCTGTTCTACGCCGCCGTAGGGTTTTGTTGTCAAAAGCTTTGAAACTGCCACATCCCTGCAAAGGATGTTCTCTTTCATTGCCGACACAGCCTCGCTTAAATACGCACTTTTATCACCCATATTTGATCCTAATCCGATATATACATCGTGCCAGGATATCTGCCTGGTCACACTAACCGTTTCAAAAGGTTCATCGATGGGAGCCTCCGGCTTTTGCAGCGTCAACTCCATTCCATCCAGCATCGGGAAGGCAAGCATCGCCTCTTCCATCGCCCTTGCCACAGCCGCTTCCAGCAACTTGAATGGATGATCTTTTAAGTATGCCGACAGAAAAGAGGTAACCGCGCCATAATCTACGGTATCCTCCAGTTCATCCGTCTCTCCCGGTTTTTCGATATCCAAAAACAGCTTAGCGCTGAAAAGAAACCGCTGTCCTTCTCCCCGCTCATAATCATAAACACCGTGGTATCCAAAGAATTCCACATTTTTGATCAGAATAAAATCCTGCTGATCGATATACTGCCCCATCATAAGCCGCTCTCCCGCACTGCCAGCGCCATTTTTGCCGCCCGCAGATTCTCTTTCACATCATGGACTCTGATAAAACTGCAGCCCTTCATCACGCCGATTGCTGTCAGCGCCAGCGTGCCCTCCAGTCTGTCCGCTGCGCCGTCCCCAAGCACCGCGCCGATGACGGATTTTCTCGATGCTGCAAGCATCACCGGATAAAGCATGGCATTTAAACGATCTAATCCGTTTAAGATCTGAAGATCCGCCTCAAACCCCCAACCGAAACCGATAGCCGGATCCAGTATGATCCGATCTTTCGTAATTCCGGCATGCTCTGCGATGATCACCGACTCTCTGAGCAGCTGTATTGCCACATCGATCCTTTTTGCGGATTCAATTGGCAATTCCATCGCCGCATTTGCCCTTGCATTTGCGCACAGGATACAGGCAATGTCAGGATTTTCGGCGATCACCTGCGCCATCTTCTTATCATACCGCAGTCCCCAAATGTCATTGATCACATCCACGCCGTTTTTGATCCCCTCTGCGGCCACTTCAGCCTTATAGGTATCCAGAGATATGGGTATATCAAACCGGTCTTTTATGGCGCGGATCACCGGGATCACCCGACTCTTTTCTTCATCGGCCGATACAAAATCTGCCCCGGGCTTTGTGGATTCTCCGCCGATATCAATGATATCGGCGCCCTCCGTGATCATTTTTTCCGTCTGAAAAAGGGCAGCATCCAATTCGGAAAACCTGCCCCCGTCAGAAAAGGAATCCGG
>JAFZNL010000398.1 GCA_017550925.1 Lachnospiraceae bacterium
CGGCAGCTAAAATGCCACCCTGGATCAATGTGTTGTTCATAGGCTTTCTCCTTCCTTTCTTCTTTGGTAGAGGTTTTTGTTTCTTGCCTCTTCATGAGATATGTAGGTGATGATTTGCGATATCGGGAAAACGGATTTGAAATTTTTTCAAAAAGATTCAGATATGCCAAAGGATTTGCTTAGGATCTGCATGAAAGATGGGATTTTGGCAAAAGAAAAAGACCCCGGATCCTGCACTTAGCAAGATCCGAGGTCCCGGTCTTTGATTATTCTTTATTTTGTTATGTGCTTCTAGTGTACCATTCCTACTCCAGCCCCTTCCCGACTCCCAGGGATATGTAGACTGTCATTAATCCTTTGAAAAGATACTATATTATCCTGGCTCCGGACAGTTTTCGCTGTTCAAATTCGCTTTGTAGCTTCTTCATCAGCTCTCTATTCTGTTTGTAGGAATCATCCAGTTTCTTCCTGTCAGCTTTATAATCTGTCCCAATTGCACAAAGAGTTAACGGCGTTGGATTATACTTTATATCATTTAATGTGTATTCGCTCATATTTCCACCATCCTTTCAGTGATAAAACAATCCTACTTCACTGCATCTCGTTAAAAATCTAAGGCCTGCCATATAATAGTCTTGCGCTTTTGACTGCGCCGTCAGATCCTCAACACATTCTTTCAGTAATCTTTCCGCATCTTTATAGTCATAAGACTGTTCCTTGGATATATAGTGTATCACTCCTTGATTCGTTACCACAACCATAATGCGAACAGATTCAGGATTGTTTGAATTTACTGTTGATAATTCAGATATGGTTTAGCCAAATCCACACCTCCACACAAAATTAAAGGAGGGTCCTCAGGTCCTCCCGCGGTCCCAGTCCTCTCGAGTATCTGAAACCCAATCACTAATTTTAATGTACCCTTGAAATAGCTATCTGTCAATAAAACCCTTACAAAATATACTAACATTTTCAAACCTTTATCTTGGTCTCCTTCAGATACTCCTCAATCTCTTCGGCAGAGGCCTCCGTGGTAAAGAGTCTGGTGATCTTCTCATAGGAATCGCCTTTTACGATGAGGGGCTTAAAAAGACGGATCTGCCAGTTAGTGTAATGATCATTTTTCAAAAACCGAAGGAGATTGCAACGCTCCATATAGGTCTCATCATCGCACTCGCTTCCGTCAGGGTTGAGGCGAAACTCCTTTGCTTCGATGGGTTTATTCAACTCTACTTTCTTTTGATACCGCTCTGCGTTTTTTGCCAGGCGCTTTCTGGTCTCCTCATCAATAAAGTGTCCTTCGGACTTTGGCGGATTTGCAGCCAGATACTTTTCGTATTCCACTTCCATGTAACCCTTGCGGATCGCACCGCCTTTTTCCCGGTATGTATCTGCGATCTTTTTGCCTCCAGGGCCGCAGTAAAGTGCTTTTTTAACGCTCTCAAGTGCTGTAATACGCTCTTTTCGGCGCTTTGACGGATCATAGGGACGGTCTTTGCGGCAAAGAAGCTTGATAAAATCTGTCTTTTCCATCCGGCATTTGGTCTGGAACATGGGATCTGCTCCCTTTACCACGATGGCGCACTCTCCGTCCTTTGTCATGGCAAAGATATCCTCAGCCGATAAAAGGCTCTTCTGCATTACATCCTCTGTCCTGCTTGAAGATCCGTTATGCCCCTTTGATTCGGAATCACTTGCCTTATGGATGGTCTGGGTTCCGAAATGCTTGGACAGATATTCGCAGCTGTCCATATCCGGAGCTCCTAAGATATCTATGATGGAACAGTTACCGATCAGGTCCTTATCCATATCAAATTTAGGGAACTTGCGCTTTAACTGTATGAGGTTTTGTACGATGATACAGGCGGACATGTTCCTGGAACGCATGGTGGAAAGCTTCTCCACGAAGGAATCCGGGAGGGTCACATTACTAAATTCATCCATTAGGAAGGTCAGATGTACCGGCAGCGTTTCCTTAAGATCCGGATCAATCGCTGTCAGATGATACAGCTCATCAAAGAATAAAGCGTATACCATAGACGGGATCCAGTCATAATATCTCTTATCTTCACTTGTTACGATGAAAAGTACCCGCTTTCCCGTCTTTGAATCCGGCCCCGGCTTTGAATACCCAAAACTCTCTGCGATATGGATCTCATCCTCCGACAACAGATCTACCACGCATTCAAGCTTCATATATCTGCAGTGTGCATCCAGTGATGCCACAATGGAAGAGGTTGTCTCTGCTGCACCGTTATAATATTTCTCGATAGCCATATACCCCGGAAAATCCGATTCCATATGCTTATCTTCCTTCCATACCTTCTGTGCTCTCCTTGCGATATCCAAAATGCCACCCGGTCTGTTTTCAATGGATCCGTCTTTTCCTGTATAGACGCAGGTAGCATCTAAAAGCTTTACAAAGGTCGACCAGTTCTGCTCTTCTTTTTTATAAAAGTAATGGATCAGGTAGATGATGCTGGTTAAAAGCACCTCCGCCGACTGTTCAAAGA
Organism: Lachnospiraceae bacterium; assembly: GCA_017550925.1. Lineage (GTDB taxonomy): Bacteria > Bacillota > Clostridia > Lachnospirales > Lachnospiraceae > RGIG7926. The sequence goes on from JAFZNL010000398.1 coordinate 2,514, forward strand.
ACTGATCGCTGTTCCCGTTATCTTCCGAAGGCGTTGTGGCCTTCATCAAAATCGCCGCAATGCTCATGATATCGGATTCATTGCGGATATAGGCAAAGGGATTAAAGCGGATGCTCATGGGCATGGCCTCTTCGGATTCCACGTTCATGACCATTACCTCATATCCGTTATCTTCCAGGTACTGGCCGCACTGCTTATAAAGCTCTCCTTTTGGATCCGTAATCACGAAATTCCCGCAAAGCTGGGATATGATGGGCCTTACCAGTCTGAAGGACTTTCCTGATCCGGGAGGCCCCACCACAAGGATATTGAGGTTCGATGTCTTGTCATTAAAAATGGAGATATACACATCTTCTGCGATCCAGTAGTTTGCCGTATTAACCCGGAGGGGATGCCCAAGATCCACATCCCCGGTTTTTACTTCAACCACATACGCTGAGTCATGGCATGCATACTTTCTCGAAAATGCCTTGGCATTGCCCCACCTTGCTCGTCCGAACTCTTCCCCGGCAAAGGGATGCTCTATTTTTGTCACATGCATGATATAGCCAAAGGTCCATACCATGCACATAACAAGGACAAAGGTGGGCGTTGCCGTGGTCACGCCCACAATGAAGTGGTGCTCCATTATGATGTGCTTTTGAAAGTTATCCAGAAACTCACCGATGCTGTTTCCTTCCACATATGCCGCTCCCAGCAAAAAGCCTGCGTAGATACTGATAACCAGCCCGACAAGGTAATTGATCACCGTCTCTGTCGGGCTTCTCATATGCTTTTTTACGCTCTGTGTTTTCATTCTCTCTATCTTCCCCCTCTTGAAATATTTCTGATCTGCTCCTCTTTCTTTTCCTGCTTTTCAACAGCCCGAAGAATCTCATCTCCCGTGATCACATGCTCTTTTCCATCTGAGCTTACAAGCCTGTACTGCTCATCTGAACGTATGCTGATCTTGGCATTGTCAGAATCGATCTTTACCACATCGATCCCTTCCACAAGGCCGTCATCCAGTTCCAGAGACAGGATCTGTCCGCTGCTTGGCATGATCCGGTCAGAGGCAACCGTAAGCGTTGAATAATAGCTTTTTGCAAAGGCTTCCCGCATTTCGGCATTCTTTCTGGTATGCTCGATCTCAAGGATTGCTTCTTCTGATAATTCCTGCCCAGCAAAAGGGGCTTTCGTAAAATTTTCAGAAAGGCCCACCTTATAATCAAGAAACCCTTCCATATCCTTTGTTACCTGAAGTGGCTGGTCCATATAAAGGCCTGTCTTTTTCATAAACTCCCTAAGCCGCTCCGACCATTCGCTGTTTGTGCAGTCCTTATCCGTGATCCGGATACTGAAATCCTTATCCTCGGTGTTTTCCGCCTTATAAACGGAATACACATATCCGTTTTCATCCACTTCAAAGCTTCTTTCTACGGAAATATAGGAATCCTCCCCACACTGCTGCAGGTAATATACCTTCTTTCCTTCCGGCATCTTTCCGCTGTCACGAATGGGATACATGCATTCCGAGGGCATATATTCCCTTACAATGCCGCAGGTCTGAAGCTGCGCTTTGGCCTTTTCGGGATCATCGAAAAATGCGGTATGCTCACCTTGCTTTAAGTACTCGGCAAAGTCCAGCACATTGTTTCTTTCCATCTTCTGTTTTGATTCCTCCAAAAGTTCATGGTTCTGCTTTTTGGCATCCTGCAAAACTTCGATGTTTTTCTCGATCTCTTCCTTAGCCTGACCTTCTGCTCCTTCCAGTGCCATCTGGGCCACGGAAAGCTCCTTGTCATAATCCTTTTCCTTATCCTCTTCAGCCTTAACTCGCTTTCTCATATAGGATTTAATCTGTTCATCATGAATCCCGAATTCCTGGGAAAGAACCGCCACCGGGATATAATCATCCTCGGGATTTAAATCCGGCATCATGCAGTAGCGAAGGTTATTCTTTCTGCAGTAATACTCAAAAGGTGAGATCATTCCCCTGCCTCTTACATCCGGATCATGCGTAATATCTACGCTTTCCTCAAACATCTCCTTAGGAAATTCCAAGATCGGAGCCGACCCTTCACTTGCTTCCTGGATCTTTTTCCAATCACAGCTTCCCGGTTTTTCCAGCCATTTATTGTGGCTGTATTCATGTAAAAACTTAATGCCCGCAGCCATCTTCGAAATCAGAAAGCTGCTTCCTTTCAAAAGGTAATACACACCTTTGTATTCCATTTCCACTACCTGTGCTATTTCATCTCCCATAGTCTTATCCTCTCTTTCTTTATGGTCTGAGTACCAGTATTACGTTCTTTGTCCTTATCGTCCCATAAACGACTCCGTATTGCTCATTCATGGCTTCCACAACCTTTCCGTTTCCCAGGTATACGGCTACATGATAGATCCCAAGGTATCTGCCGTTGTTATGCCCGCCGTAAAAGATCAGATCTCCGGGCTGCAGGTTTCCTGCGGATGCGGTTGTGGAGCTTACTACCGTTCCGTTTGTTTGCAGCATGCTGGCCATTGCCGCCGCTGTGGGCGGATAGCCGGTGCCGAAACTTAAATCCACTCCCGCTGCCTGCCATGCATAAAAGGCAAGGGAGCTGCAGTCATACGCTGATCCGCTGGTCCGAAGCGCCTGGGAATAGGGAAGTCCCACCTTGGTAAGAGCAAACCTTATCACCTGCTCCTGGGATCCGGATGCTCCGCATTCTGCTACGATCGCATCGATCTCTTCCTCGGAAAGACTGCCGCGGGCTAAAATCTGTCCTCTTCCGGGGAACCCCGAAAGCATACTCTCTACTGACTCTGATACCATGTGGATGGATACAAACATCCCCAGCGTTACCGGAAGAAGGGCCATGGATGCGATCATCAAAATGATCGCGATCATAACATTTGATCCAAACACTCCCACTGTGGTAGCAAGAAGCCCCTTCTCCTTTGGCGGAATCTTTTGCCCCGCATACGGATCCCCTGCGCCTGACCAAAACCCGGCATCGTTCTTTCCCTCCGGCTTAAGCTTTCCCTGTTTGATCAGATTTGCTACCTGCGTCTTTTGCGCCGCTTTTCTGACATTGGGGTTATCTCCCGGCTTTCCTGCTGCATCGTTTCCGGTATCCGGGCGCCGGTCTGCTTCAGTAATTCCTTTTTCCGCTCCTTCAGTTCTTTTTCTATTTTCTTCTTCAGCTCTTCTCTGGCCCTCTTTCTGTATTCCTCTCCGCTGGGATCTTTCATATGTGCCGGCTTTTTCCCAAGACCTGTTTTTTGAAAGTTCCTCGCTCTGCTTCCTGCCGCGTTGTTCATAATATCCTTCCTCCTTTTTCCAAAACTCATCTTTTCCGACTCTTCTCCGGTCATTTGCAGATATTCTTTTCCCTGCTTTTCCAAGTCTTCCTGACCTTGATAAATCCTTCCCATATTTTTTCAAAAAGACTTTCCTCATGATCTGCCTGCGGCTTTCCATAGAGCCGGATCCTAAGTCATTTTGCGTCTCATCTTCCTCATCGCCGCTAAAGAGTTTATTCGTATGGGAACTTAGAAACCGCATTGTCTGATAGCGAAAATCCATTTCATCACAAAAATCCAGTTCGTCATCCTTAAACACCATATCCGCCTCCGTCCGTATTCACAATTTTGTAAATCTCAGAGTCTTTGCTCATCTGCATATCAAAAGGGATCGTTACCGTTCCCATCTTCAAAAGCCCCGTTCCGCTTGCTGCATTATCCACGAAGTTAAACATGGCAGAAGATACTTCCGGCAGAAATGCCATCAGCTTTTCCTTATCCACGGATGACTGTGACAAAAGTGCGAAAAACTCCGTATTGGAAAGGATGGCCGAAAGCCTGCCGCCGTTTTCGTCATTTAAAATATCCGACATGTTCTGGGTAATCCCGTTCATGATGCCGCTAAGCTTTCTGATCTCCTTCCAGAGCTTTAAAACAAAAGCCGCCACCTGATCCACCGCCAATACTTCATGAAACTCATCGATGTACACATGGGTCCATCTGCCGGATTTGGAATTTGCCCGTATCTTTTCCCTAAGCGTTTCCATCATGATCAGCATGCCTGTGGTCCGAAGGTTTTCCTTAATGCCGGCAAGGTCAAATGCGATCAGGCGGCTGGAAAGATCCACGTTCGTCCTGTGGTTAAATAGATTTAAGGATCCGTTTACAAAGATCTCCAGTGCCGCCGCAAGGTGGGCTGCACACTCGCTTCCCTGATCCAAAAGCCCCTGATATACATCCAAAAGGGTTGGGGATAGGCTTCTTACCTGCTCTTCATCAGACATCTCTTCGGAAAATGTAATCTGCGTCTTATCCGTCTTCATAAAGCCCGGTACATCAAAACCGCTATCCTCCGCTTTTTCTCCGCTGAGTCTTTTTCTCATGCTGTAGTTTTCCGAATAAACTCTGTCGATCACCTTATCAATGATCCCCTGTTCCTCGGGCTCTAAATCTCTTTTCAAAAGGGATGAAACCAACGTGATAATAAAATCCGACTTTTCCGAAATGATCTCTCTAAGGGATGTAAAGTCCGCATCCGCAAAACTTACATCCATAGGATTGATATAAAACTCCTTGGATGAATCAAAACAGATCACCGTGCCTCCCAGCTTTTTAATAAGCTTCCCGTACTCTGACTGCGGATCCACAATAAGAATCTGGTCTGTCGGGAAGTTTAAAAAGATCGCCAGGATCTCCACCTTGGTAAATACGCTTTTTCCGGAACCGCTCTGTCCGATGATCACACCGTTATGGTTCTTTAACAGCTTTTTATCTGCAAAGATACCGTTTTGTGAAAGCTGGTTGATCCCGTAGTAAATGCCTCCCTTATCAAACTTCTCCTGTGCCCTGAATGGGATAAACATGGCAAGGCAGCTTGAAGAGAGATTTACCACTCTCTTAAACTCCTGCACTCCAAAGGGAAGTGCTGTATTCATGCCTTCCCTCTGCTTAGCAAAACAGCTTTTCAGCGTAAAGGATTTAAGTGATGCGATGTTTTTAAGCTTTTCCTCTATCCCGGAAAGCTGCTCTTTATCATCCGCTAAGACAAGCACAAGGATCGAGGTATTAAAGTATCTGTCATCCCTAAGGTCAATCTCCTTCATGAACTTATCAAGCTTCTCCTTTTCGTTTAAAAGCTTTGCCGATGCATCCGATAAAAAGTCATTGTTGTTTCTGTTTCTCTGCTTTTCCCCTTCGATCTTCATGCCGACCGACATATACTTCCTTGAGATCTCCTGCTTTAAAATCGAAAGATCCAACAGCTCATTTGCCACCGTAACAAAGCTGGTGGCACTGATCCTGGAAAGGGATGTTAAAATATCCGACTCCAGTGTTTTGGGATAGTCATCGATATACCAGACCTTTCCCACTTTTCCGTTCATCTCAAAGCATTCATTGTCAAACACGATATATGCCGGTGCGATAAGGCCCGTAAAATCCCTTCGCATCGTAAGGGCTCTTTTGTAGGAAAAAGGAGCTCCTACGCTAAGTCCCGCGTGGGTAAACTTTCGTATCAGGTTCATGCGCTCATCTATGGATAACGCCTGCATCGCCGATCCCTGCATCACGCCGCCGGAAAGACCGATGAATGCGGAACGGATCCCGCCTTCTATGGAGGAAAACTCCGACTTTGCGCTTTTCATATCCTCCGACTTTATGGTCAGGGTGATATAGATGGACTGAAACAGTCCCTGCCTTGCCTCGGAGAGTTTTTCCTTTATAACGGCGTTTAAGTCTTCCCTCAGAAAATCATCCCCGTCGCCCCGCTTTTTATATAGAACTGACTTAAGAAACTGTTTTTCGTCCATGTACTCATTGGCAATGCAGTAGGAAAACCTGCAGGGAATGGACTTAAGCACCTTGGAAAAACGGACAATCAGATCCTTTTGTTCTTCCTCCGTAACTCCTGCAAAATTCACATCGCTGAGCCTGTATGTCTTAGAGTACCTGCCGCCCGGCAGTGAAAAAATGCCGCCCGTATCAATCGCCTGCAGCGGAAAGATCCGGGCAGAGCTTTCAGGCTCTAACCATAAAGGAGCATCTTCTGCCTTTGTTAGTTCATACTTTGTTTTGATCATAACCAAACTCCTCCTTAAAGAGGCGCTCTACGATATCCCTTGCTACAATCTCATAATCGCTGTCCTCAATCATTCCTAGAGACAGCTGGGATAAAAGCGCCTGCTCTTTCAGGCCATACCGCTCCCCGATCAAAATCCCCGCACCTGCAAATTCATCCATGATCTTCTTTGCGATTTCTTTCCTGTCTTTATCCTTGCCAAAAAACACGGATACCTTCCCGCATACATTCAAAAAGGCCTCTATCAGCTCGGCTTTAACTTCTGTTGAATACCTTTCGGAAAGGTATTCGCTATATTCCCGGCGCGCCTTTTCATCTGTCTTTCCGAATTCCAGCGACATTATCACTTTCCCGTCTTTCTCTCCGGCGATCTCATAGCAGTCCGTCAAAACGCTCTTTACGATCTCTTCCGGATACTCCATGATGAAAAATTCCTCTACGCTGAAAACCTCGCATTCAAGTCCGCCTTTATCCTCTTTTACCTTCGGAAAAGTCAGGGCTGATAAGTCTTTTCTCTTTTTCATAAACTCCTTAAAATCAAAAGCCTTGTTGCTTTTTCCTGCCATATACAGGATCTCATCCACCGCCTCGCAAAAGGAAAGCGGCTCTATCTTCATGCCGTCTGAAAGGATCTCTTCATCCTCCGAAAATCCCTTTTTTACCTTTGCATAAATATCCCCCTGCCTGATCAGCGTGATATAATACCTGGCTCTTCCATCAGAAAGAAACGCTGTAAAAATGCCGGGGCCGGAAATCCTTTCTGCTGCTTTGGGGTAATTCTTCATTCCGGATACTACCCTGTAAAACTTCATCCATCTGCCGTCCTCAAAATGCAGCACTCCCGCAGGATCAATCTGCAAAAGTCCAAGACTTCTTCTGGTCTTTTTCGGTGCGATCAAGAGCTCCTTCTTTGCGCTCTTGATGCTCTCTTTTCTGCTACGTTCTCTTTCTCTTCTCATTCTTTTTTCTTCCAGCATTTCTGCCCTTGTACCATATGCCATAACTGTTTCCTCCAATCTGTTTTTATTCTTTTCAAATACGTTTTTGCCTGTTGTAAATCTCCCTGAAGCGAAGCCTTTTCTGAGCGCTGTCAAAACCATCCACCTCTAAGATCTCGTCGATGGAAAAGCTGTCCATATGGATCAGCACAAAAGGTACAGCGCATAGCATTTCTTCCAGCGTCTCTACCGGATAATCCGATATGTACCTTGCACAGTGTGCAAGTCTTCTTACCGACGACGCGGCATCTCCCGAATGGATCGTTCCGAAGAACCTGGCTCCCGTGGAAAGGGCCGTGGTAAATACATACAGCGCCTCTCCGCCTTTGATCTCTCCTATTACGAAATTGTCGATATCCTGCAAAAGGCCCATCCGAAGCTCATCCTCAAGGCCATACCCCGGATGGTTTTTATCATCCTTAACCGTGTGTTCAAACATCATCTGCGGATGCTCATTTGAATAAAGTTCATCCGATTCCTGCACCACCAGCACCGATTCATCAAAGGGGATCTCATCCAGCATGCTGTTAAGAAGGGTGGATTTCCCGCTTCCTCCGCGGCCTGAAATTAAAAAGCCATAGCCTGCTAAGATCCGGTCTTTGATATAGCTTTCCATGGAATCATCCAGCATCCTATTTTCCTTCAGATACTCCCAGGAATGCTTTCTGTTCGGGATCTTCCGGATATGGATGATGTTTTCTCCATCGGATGTCACAAGGGGCAGCTCAAAATCATTTCTCATATAAAAGTCCCTTGCCCCTGTCCGGTCCGTACAATGCATAAGACCTGCCAGATCTTCGAGCCTTGCGATACGAAGCTGTCTTTCATACCACTGCCTGTAATCAGCCGGGTCATAAAAAGATACATCCGATTCATACCGCTTTCCGTTTGCTTTTACAGTGACTTTGTCATACGAAAGCACCCTGATATCCGATACATCCTTTGCCGTAACAAGAGGTGTCAGCACATAGTAGCCAAACACGCATTCCTGAAACATCATAAGGAGCTTTTCTTCCTCATCCGGAAAATGCTCCCTGATATAATCCCTTGCCTTTTGCATCAGCATGATAAAATCCTGCTCCGTTCCCGTGATGCACTTCTTGATAAGTGCCGGATTCATGTCACAGACACCGGCCTTTAGTAAAAGAAACTTCCGGCTAAGCTCTTGATCCTTATAAAGGGATTTGGTCATATAAATGCTGCTGCGTTTTACCGGATCTTTTTTTGCTTTTCTTTCAAACTCCATTTTTCCTATTCTCCTTTAGACCTTGCCTTTCTTTGTTTTTCTGCCTGCTGGGAAGCTGCATACCGCTGCGCCTCCTCCTTTGTATCAAAGCTGTGGCACCTGTACAGTCCAAGCTCTGCTTTCAGTTCGCTTAGCGCCTGATTAAACTCTTTTGCGCTCATATCCTTTGAAGAAAAGCTTTTGATCTCACAACCCGCTGCGTCAAATACCGTAATATCCGCTCTCTCTGTCCGCTTGCCATTCACCTCTTCCGGCATAATGACGGCCCTGATATAGGCACCTGCTCCGTCCGCTGCAATATAGCGGATCGCACTTTCAAATACGCCGTAAAGCTGCGCACGGCTTTTGGCCTGTGACAGACCTACCGCTTCATACAGTGAGGTGTAGGCTCCGATGCTGTCATTAAGCTCGCCTGCCATAAACCGTTTGATCGTTCTTGCTGCGCCGGTAAGCTCTTTTGCCTGGGCCGTGGCATACAGAATCTGCCCTCTTTGGTCTTCAAGGAACGCTGATACCTCGTCTATGGTTTTGGAATATCCTTCCTTAAGACGCAGGCAGATCCTCTTATATGCCTCATACTCCTCCAGATACTCGCCCTGTCCTGCAAACTCATACAGGTACGCTTTTGTCTCATAGCGTTTTGCTTCTTCATAGAGATCCGTTATGGGCTTATACCTGCGAAGATTTTCTCTGACCTTTTTCTTTTCTTCTGCCAGGTCCTTTTGCAGGGCTGTGATAGATGAGAGTGCTTCCTGTCCGCTGCCGCTATCCGGTGCAAAACTTTTGATCAGTTCAAATACATTTGCAGTTCTCTCAAACTCATCTGCCGCTCTTTGCAGCTGCCAGTTGCTTTTCCTTCTCTCCCGCCAGGGATTTCTTCCCATGCGAAGAAGCTTTACTGCCTCGCTTTTTTCCTGCCTTGTCATATCCTGATACTTCTTTAATGGATCCGTTTTAAAATATGCTCCGGCTCCTTCTGCTCTTCCTTTGGTATGATCCGACACTGTGCTTCGCAGCATCTCTTCCCGCTTTTTAAGGATCCTGTTTTGAATCGCTTCCTGGGTATAGAAGCTTCCGAGCCTGTGGGATCTGACAGCCCTGGTCATGCCATCTGCTTTTAGTGATAAATGCTTTCCGCTTTCAGCCGTTATTCCATGACTTCTCAGGTCTAAAAGAAATTCTTCATAATCTTCAGATCTCTCGATTGCCTCATCCACGGCTTTCCTCAGCTGCACAATCCTCTTTGAAAAAGGAATCTCATCATTTTTCTTTTCCTTTCTCCACTCTTCATTGGGCGTAAAGCCGTACTTTTCTGCCAGGCGGTTTAGGGCAGGCTCCAAAACATCTTTCATAAAGCGTTTGTCCATGTGGATCTTTTTTCCATAAAGCCCTACCGTATTGACGATGAAGTGCACATGCAGATTTTCCGTATTCATATGAACCGCATATACCGCCTGATGATCCGGAAACACTTCATCCAAAAGATCGCTCATCAGCATCATCAGCTTTCCGGCATTCTTCTTATTAGACTCTTCTTCATCCAACGAAACGATGCCGTGAAGGGCTACCCTTCCGCCTGTCTTGTCATAAAAAAGCTTTACCTGCATCATTTCAGAGGATGCTGCATCGATATCCGAAATATGACGGCACCCCACGAGTGCTCCCTGCAGCGTCTTTACATCATTGGTAACGTAGGTTACCTCCCGTCCGATCTGGGAATAGCTTTCATCAGAAAGGCGCAGATCGCATTTTTCCTCATCCGTGATATACGAAATGCTGTCGGAAATCTGCACACCCGCGCCTCTTTTTCCGGACCCTTCCTTGATGTTCCAGATCTTAACTACGATTCCCTTAGCCATACACGCCTCCTGACAGGAGGGCTGCCCACCGGCAGCCCATCCGCTTAAATCTTTTCGTATTCAGCCAGTACAGCCACCGTGATATCCTCTCTTAAGGTCCTGCTCATCGGAAAGCAGACATCTTTGTACTGCCCGTCGGAATTCTTCCAGGACGGATACGCGATAAACAGCTCTCCTTCCTTTGACTTCATGACCTTGATGCCGGATACGACAAACTCTCCTTCCAGGGTGACCGAACCGCTGGCAAGAAAGCGTTCATCGCCTTCTCTTTTCTTCAGTCTTACTTCTGTGATCTTCATATCTGCCTCCTTTAAGCTACTATCTGCCGCGGCCCTTACGGGCTTTGGGCGCCTCGCTCCTTCCTTCGGCAGGAGCATCCATAAAAACCTGGTCAGGGTTTGCCTCAGCGATCTTGGAAATATCCATGAATTCGTCCTTGGCTTCCTCCTTTGCCTTATCTGCCGACTCCTTTAAGGTGTTGTACTCCTTAATGACGGCATCAGAGACTTTGTGATACAGTTCCTTCGTCAGCGGAAATGCGATGTCATCATACTGGCCGTCTGCCCGCTGCCTGGACGGGAAAGAAATAAACTTCCTTCCATCGCCGCTTTCCATGACGCGGATGCCCCTAACTGCCAGCTCATCATTAAAGGAAATGCTTCCGATGGCTTTGGTGGCACCTGCGTTATCAAGTACTGTCATTCTGATCTGTGTTACTTCCATATCTTCCTCCTTCTACCCGTAGGGTTATCTGTGTCTGCGCATCTTTGCGCCTTCCGCTTCTGTGTTATTGGTTTCATATGCTGCTTTCTCTTCGGATACTTTTCCGATATCAAGATCCTTTGCCGATACATCCGCCAAAGAAAAACTCTTTGCCTTGGCATCATAGCGGTATACATGATCGGAGAGCTGTTCCTGCAAGGATACCTGCGTGGCATTTACTTCCCTGACCATCTGCGCCAGTTCCTGTACACCTACGGCATCTGCGGGAACGGCCAGCGTCTCATGCACTGAAGAAGGGATCACCATAAGATCCGATCCCAGCTTTTCGGAAAGCTTTTCCAGACAGTCCGAATACAGGATGCAAGCCGCGCCGTTACACTTCTGTTTGTTGGTAATCACATAAAGCTGCGGTCCCTCAGTCATGCCCGGCAGACCAACGGGACATCCCATCTCTGCCAGAACGCTTCCGA